>DATLPP010000083.1:0-7320 GCA_035535615.1 Candidatus Udaeobacter sp. | reverse complement strand
TCGTTCGAGACGCACGTGCACAACGACTACGTATCGGGCTCGCGCGCGCTCGCGGAGCTTCGTCCGATCACGGTGCACGCCGGGAACGATGCCGAGCTCGCGTATCCCCACGCGTCGCACGCGGACGGCGAGGTCATCGCCGTGGGGGAGCTCTCGGTCCGGTGCGTCGCGACGCCGGGGCACACCCCCGAACACGTCGCCTATCTCGTCGCGGATCTGCGCCGTTCGGATGACCCGCAGTACCTCTTCTCCGGCGGCGCGCTCCTCGTCGGACAGATCGCCCGCGTCGACCTACTCGGTCCCAAGCTCGCGGAAGAGCTGGCGCGGTCGGCCTATGACACGCTGCGCGATCGCGTGCTGACGCTCGCGGACTATGTCGCGGTCTTTCCGACCCACGGCGGCGGCAGCGCGTGCAGCGCGGAAGTCGCGGGCTCGCGCTGGACCACCCTCGGCTTCGAGCGGCGCCACAACCACGTGGCGCGATCGGCGACGGGTGCGTTCGCCGATTTTCGCGCCACGATCGCCGGGGGACTACCCGTCGCGCCGGCGTACTACCCGCACGTGCGCACGCTCAACGCGCGCGGCGCGCCGATCGCCTCACGCGCGCCTCTTCCATTCCTCCGCGAGATCGCTCCCGACGCGATCCGCATCGATCCGCGGCCGCCGCATGTTTTCGGTGCGGGTCATCGGCCCAGAGCGCTCAACGTCGTGGGCAACGATTCCTTCGCGGCTCGGATAGGCGCGACCGTTGCGTTCGGCGCTCCGATCGTCATCCTCACGACCGATGCGGAACAGGCGGAGCGCCTTCGCGCACAGCTCGCGGTCGTCGGATACGACGACGTTCGCGGCTACGCCTCTCCGGCTCCGGCCCCGGGCGAGGAGGCGCTCCAAATCGAGCAGCTCGACGCTCGGGTGGCGGCGGCGCGGTCTGCCGAGGGCGCGGTCCTGCTCGACGTTCGTGAGAGATCCGAATGGGATGGCGGACACGCCCCGGGGGCGATCCACATCCCCTACGAAAATGTTCGCGAGCGCGCGCACGAGCTCCCGCTCGGTCGTCAAATCGTCACCTACTGCGGCAGTGGGATCCGGTCCAGCCTCGCGGCGAGCATCCTGGACTTGGACGGACGCGATGTGGCGAACATGCGCGGCGGATTCACGGCTTGGCGCAAGGCGAAACTTCCCGTGTCGCAGGAGAAATAGGCGGCCGGAGGGCACATTTCCTGCTCGACCACTAAAGGTGGCGATTCACCCTGGTGTACCTCCCCTTTCTATCGCGTTGCCGACCAAGGAAGCGCTGTCACCGCAGAATGGTCTTGTGCGCATCGCTTTCGTCGCCTCAGCTATCCCCAGGCGCTGCGGGATCGCCACTTTCACGGCCGATCTCATGGCGGCCGTAAAAGCGGCCGACCCAGCGGTACGTTGTGTCGCTGCCGCTATCGACGAGCCGAACACGGCACGTCCCTACGGCCCGGACGTCCGGTGGCGCATCAAGCAGGGTGACAAAGAGAGCTACCGCACCGCGGCCCGAGCGATCAACGAGTCGTCGGTGGACGCGGTCAACCTGCAGCACGAATTCGGTCTTTACGGGGTGTGGCGGGACGGCGTCTATGACGATCATTGCGGGCCGTTCCTCGAGTCGCTCCAAAAGCCCGTGATCACGACCCTGCATACCGTGCTTCCACAGCCGGAGCCGCAGATCCGCGACGTTGTTCGACGCATCGCCGAACGGAGCACACGGGTCGTGGTGATGGCCGAGACCGCCGCGCGCCTACTCGCCGACGTGTATGGCATCTCGCAGCGACCCGTTGTGATCCAGCATGGAATGCCGGCGATCGTCCCTCGTGGCCGGCACCGCCTCAAGCGGCAGCTGGGTGTGGACCACCGCACGATCCTCTCGACCTTTGGCCTGGTGGATCCGCGGAAGGGCCTCGAGTACATGATCGGGGCGATGCCGGAGATCGTCACGCGCCACCCGAACGCGCTCTATCTCATCGTCGGTCAAACGCATCCTGAGCTCCTGAAGAAGGCCGGCGAGCAGTATCGGAACGAGCTCGTCAGCAAGATCGAGAGCTCGGGGATGTCCGACCACGTCCGCTTCGTCAACCAGTACCTCACACAGCGCGAGATCGTGGACTACCTGCTTGCGACCGACGTCTACGTGACGCCATACCTGGATCTCAACCAGATCACGAGCGGCACGCTCGCGTACGCGCTCGGGGCCGGCAAGGCGATCGTGTCGACGCGTTATCTCCACGCCGCCGAAGCGCTCGCCGATGGCCGAGGTCTGCTCGTGGACGTGCGCGACGCTGATGGCCTGGCGCGCGCGGTGCTCGCGATACTCGACGACCCCACTCTCAAGGCAGAGCTTGAGCGGCGCGCATATGACTACGGCAAGGAAATGGCGTGGCCGAACGTCGGCCGACGCGTCCTCGCCCTCACCCGCGAGCTTTTGGAGCAGTCGCCGGCGGTGAGCCCACCGGCGGAACCGGTAGAGACCGAGAGTCCCGTTCACACCGCATGACGACCGTCCGCATAGATCGCACGACCGGACTCGGGCGCCGCCTCGAGCAAAACCCGCTCATCACCGCGCGCGACGTGAAGCCGTCGCTGCCCGAGCTCGAGGTGGTCTCAGTCTTCAACGCCGCGACCGCTCAGCTGAATGGCGAGATCATCCTCTTGCTGCGGATCGCGGAGCGGCCGCGCAGCGATATCGACCCGCCGGCGAACGCCATGACCCTCGACCTCGACGGTCCGCATCCGGTGCTCCGGCCGCTGCCGAAGGGGTACACCAAGCACGATGTCATCGGGATGTGCTTCCTCGACGAGATCGATGGGCGGCCCCGGGTCATCGTCGCCTACATTCCCAAAAACCTGCCCGGCCTCGACCTGCGCGATCCTCGCTCGATCCGGTACCGGAACAGCACGGGCGTCCTCGGGGTGACCAACGAGGGATACACCGATTACCTCGCGCAGATGAGCCACCTTCGCCTTGCGCGCAGCCGCGACGGGATCGCCTTCACCGTCGACGACCGTCCGACGATCTCGCCGCTTCTCGATATCGAGGAATACGGCGTCGAGGACCCGCGCATCACCCTGATCGACGGGACTTTCTACATCACGTACGTGTCGGTCTCGCGCTGGGGCATCACCACCAGCCTCGCGACGACGCGTGACTTCAGCTCGTTCGAGCGCCGCGGCGTCATCTTCCTTCCCGACCACAAGGATGTCGTGATTTTCCCGGAGCGGATCAACGGAAAGTACGTCGCCCTGACCCGTCCGATGCCGCAGTCGTTCAGCCGGATCATGGGCATCTGGATCGCGTTTTCGGACGACCTTACGGAGTGGGGCGGTCACGAGACCCTGTGCCTGCCGCGATGGGATCACTGGGACGAGCTTCGCACCGGCGGATCGGCCGTGCCGTTCAGGACGAGCGAAGGCTGGCTCGAGCTGTACCACGGCGTGAATCGCAACCACCGCTACGCGATGGGCGCGCTGCTTCTCGACGCGGACGATCCGCGGAAGGTGCTCGCCCGTTCGCCCGCGCCGATTCTGGCGCCCGGCACGGCGTACGAACGGCTTGGCCTGTTCAACGACACGATCTTCTCGTGCGGCGTCGTCCATCTCGACGACGACACCATCCGGATGTACTACGGCGCCGCGGACTCGTGCGTCGCGGCGGCCGATTTCTCGGTAAAGGAGATCATCGCAAGCCTGGAGCCCTGGACGCGATGATCAGGCAGCTCGCGCGGCTCGCGCGCCGTGTGCCCGCGGCCGGGCCCCATGCCGTCGCTCTGGGTGTGTACGCGAACGATGAAGACGATGGGCTCGCCGCGCGCGACCAGGGCTTCGAGGGCGTCGCGTGCATCGATGACGCTGCGCGCGCCGTCGTCCTGTTACTCGACCTCTACCGCGACACGGGCGATCGCCGCCTTGGGGAGTGGGCGACCGGTCTCGTCGACTTCGTCCTCTACATGCAGCGGGAGGATGGCCGCTTCCACAACTTCATTCGCGACTGGGATGGGACCATCAACACCGACGGTCCGACCTCGTATGCCGGGGGCACGTTCTGGCAGGCACGTGCCGTCCGAGCGCTCGCGAAGGCGCACCTGGTCCTCCGCGATCCGCGCGTGGCGATGCCGCTCGCGCGCGGTTTCGCGTTCGCGACCGAGAACCCCGCGCCTCCCGACGTGCGCACCATTCAGGTGCTCGCGGCGCTCGACCTCATGCGCGTGGGCCTGACGCCGGTCCTCCGCGAGACGCTCGAACGCTGGTGCGACGAGATCGCCGATTGCCGTGAGGGCGAGGTCCTCCTGAACACGCCCGGAGAGCCAAACCCCCACCTCTGGGGACACGTGCACGAGGGCGTGCTTGCCGAGGCCGCGCCGGTCCTCGATCGTCCCGATCTTCTCGAACTCGCGCGGCAGAGCGCTCACGCGCTCCTTGCGCCGCAGATCGAGGCCGCGTTCCCCGAGCGCACGGTTCAGCCCTACGGCGTCGCCGCCGCGGTCTACGCGATGGACCGCTTGTATCAGGCGACCGGCGACAGCGCGTATTCGCGGTGGCGCGAGCAGGCGCGCGCGTGGTTCGACGGCCGCAACAGCGCTTCGCTGCCGGTCTATGACCGCGTGAGCGGACGGGTGAGCGATGGCATCGATGACGGTCGCCTGAATCCGCACTCCGGCGCGGAGTCAAACATCGTCGGCGCTCAGGCCCTTCTCCCCGACGTCGCCAGCCGCGTGCGTACGCTCCTCGACGAGGTTGCCGATCGCCTCGAGGTCGCGGTCGTCTAGGTTCGCACGCGGATCCGCGTCGGTCGCACGGCATTGTTGGCGTAGCCCAGAGCATTCCACCGAGGCTTGAGCGGCTGGGTATTGCCCTCGCCGTCGGTCGCGCGCGCGATGAGTGCGTGGTCGCCAGGGTCGAGCGCCAAACGGAAGGTGAACTCTCGCCAGGCGAAGGCGGCCTGGTCCGCCGGAAAGGTTGTCGAGCCGAGCGGAGTCCCATCGCTCTCGCTAAGGTCGACCAGCTCGACCGGCGCTCGACCGGACCAGGCGTAGCCGCGGATCTCGAGCGATCCGGCATTGACATCAGCGCCATCGACCGGCGACGTGATCACCGCGCGCGGCTCGATACCTTGAAGCGGATGGCCGTCGATCACGTAGCGGTCCTTCTGAAAAAAACCCTCGAACGCTCTGTCGACTAGGCGGATCTGAGCGAGCCACTTCACCGAGGCCATGCCGTACCACGCCGGCACGATCAGCCGGACTGGTCCGCCGTGTTCGCGCGGGATCGGCTGCCCGTTCATGGCATAGGCCACGAGGACGTCGTCGCCGCGCGCAACGCCGATAGGGAGGGACCGCTCGTAAAAGATTCGCCGTCCGAGGTCCTTGGGCGTTCCCTCGTCCGCTCCACGGAACAACACCTCGACCGCGGACGGAAGCCAGTTGCTTCCCAGGACGGTGTGCAGTGCGGCGCCCGTCCACTCCGCGGTCCCGACCGCGCCCAGCCCCCACTGCTCCCCGGGCGCCGGCGGTTCCATGAACTTTCGCCCGTTGCCGGCGCATTCGAGCGTGACGGCGAACGTCCGCGACGGCAACCCCCGAACTTCTTCGAGCGTCACCGACCTGGGCGAGTCACGGACCGCGCCGGTGATGAGCAGCTCGCGTGGCCCCTCGGGGATCCCGAAATGTGTTCGGACGTAGTGACGGCCCGCGCGCACGATCGGCCCGCGTTGCGCGGCGAGCTTCGTCTCGGCGTTCAGTGGTTCTTCGCTCAGAACGAGAAGATCGCGTTCGGGCACGCGATCAGTGTGCCAGCGGCCGCCGACTAGCATCGCTTCAGTGCCCCGCAGGCTTGCCAACCTCGCACTGCTCGCGGCGATCACGACGCTGCTCGTCTCAGGTGTGATCGCGTGGCTCCTACCCGATACGTCGGCGGGCTTCCTCTACATCGCCCATCGCGTCGCGGGTGTTGCACTCGTCCTCGCCCTGGTGTGGAAATACGCGATCGCCCGGCGTTCGCTCCGTCGTCGCGGCTTTCGCGGATCGGGCGTCTGGATCGGACTCGTGACCACGGCCTTGACCATCGCCGCGGTGGGCCTTGGTCTCGCGTGGACAACGGGACTCGTTTCATTTGATCGGCCATTCGCGTACTCCGCGCTCAATCTCCACGTCATCGCCGGGCTCGCGCTCGGCGCGGTCGTCGTCGCTCACGTGCTTGCACGAGGCGAGGCGCGTCCCGCTCTCGTCACGCTCGCCGGGCGGCGTGCCGCTCTCCGCGGCCTGACTCTGCTCGCCGCTTCATTCGCCGTGACGGCGGCGCTCGACCGCGTCGCGCTCGCACGACGCGGCAGCGGATCGCGCCACGCGGGGTCGTTCACCGGCAATGCCTTTCCAGTGACGATATGGAGCCTCGATAGCGTGCCCAGGATCGACGTCGAGGCGTGGCGTCTTCGCGTTAGCGGGTCGGCGAGTACGCGACCGGTCGAGCTTTCCTACGCGGATCTCAGCGCGCTCCCGCGCCGCGAGGCATCGGTCGTGCTCGATTGCACCGGCGGATGGTGGAGCGAGCAGCGCTGGTCCGGCGCTTCGTTGATGGATGTGCTTGCGCGATGCGGGATGAGCGAAGGCGCGACACGTGTCGAGGTGATCTCCGTGACCGGCCATCGCTGGACGTTCGATCGCTCGGAAGCCGAACAAGCACTCCTCGCGACCCACGTGGGTGGGGAGACGCTCTCCGCCGGACACGGATATCCGCTCCGTCTCGTCGCGCCGAGTCTTCGCGGATTCTTATGGATCAAGTGGGTCGGGGAGGTCGTCGCGGCCTGAGAATGCGACGGATGAGGCCGGCATCCTGAGGCGCGCCATCGCCGCGACCGTCGCGGTCGCGGCAATCCTCGCGGCGATCGTCCTCGTCGTGAACACAGCCATGACAGGTATTCAGCTCGCCGGCATCAGGCTCGGCCCGGTCATCGGCGCGGCCTCGGATCCGAACTACGTGCCGGCGGGCGCGCCGCTCGGGCAGATCGGCTCCGACCCTGATGATCCGAGCGACCCGTGGTCGGCCGCCGCGCCGCCAGGCGGCGTGATCGTCCAAACGCCCGGCCCCACGGCGGGTCCGAACGCCACGGGAACTCTTCGCATCCCAGTCCCGAAGAACGTCCCGACCGGGCCACGGCGTGTCGCGATCCAGGCAGGGCACTGGAAGAGCGACGAGGCGCCCGATGAGCTCCGAAGACTGATCCCGCAGACCGGCGCCGAGTGGGAAGGCGTCACCGAGGTCGAGATCAACCTCGACATCGCGCAGCGCGTCGGCGTGATC
>DATLPP010000082.1:0-3365 GCA_035535615.1 Candidatus Udaeobacter sp. | reverse complement strand
CGAGGCGCCCCTCGGTTCGGGGGCGCTCATCACCGCGGACGAGGCGCGCAAGCTTCGGCGTCCGGTGTTTGCGGTGCCGGGCCCGATCGGCGTCGGCGCCTCGGCCGGCGCGAACGCTCTGATCGCGTCAGGTCAGGCCGGCGCGCTGACCGGAGCGCGGATGCTCCTCGAGGCGCTCGGAGCGCGCGCATCCCCCGCGACCGTGGACGGCGACGACCTCGCACTCCGCGTGCTCGATGCGCTGGCTGCGGCTCCCGCGGATCCGGACACCCTCGCTCGCCGGCTCGGGATACGGGGACCGGCATTCGCCACCGTCATCGCGCGACTGCTGATCCGCGGCCAGATCGCGGCTGCCGCGGACGGCCGGCTGGCCCGCCGCTAGCGCGCGGGGACGATCCTGACGATCCGGTCTCCGCTTCCCGAGCTCGTCGTCACGAGCAGCGAGCCATCGGGCGCCGCCGTCACGGCACGGAGGCGGCCGTACTTCTGGTTGAGAAGGATGTCGCGCTCCGTCGCCTGCTTGTCGTCGACGGTGAAGCGGCGGAGGTCCTGCTCCTTCAGCGTCGCGACGACGAGCGAGTCGGACCACGCGCCCCAGTCCGGACCGGGAAGGAATACCGCGCCCGCAACCGCCAGCGTCGACGTGCCGGAGCTCCAGGCAGGATCCACGAAGCCGCGGCTCGAACCGTTCGGCCCGAGCGCGGCGGGCCAACCGAAGTTCGCGCCGGCGCTGACCTCGTCGATCTCGTCCTCCATCTGGTCGCCGGCGTCGATGACGAAGCACGTGCCGGTCCTCGGATCGAATGCCATGCCGCCGGGGTTGCGCAGTCCGAGGGCGTAGACGGCGGATGGTGCCGACTGGCCCTTGAGGGTGGGGTTGTCGCTCGGGACCGACCCGTCGGCGTTCAATCTCAGCACCTTGCCGTTGAGCGAGGTGGCGTCCTGGGCCCGCGCCGGCAGGCCGCCGTCGCCGGTGGCGATCCACAGCTTGCCGTCGGGCCCGAAGCGCATACGGCAACCGTCGTGGAGCCCGCTCGCGACGATTCCCGTCCGAAGGATCGTGGTGTCGACCGCGAGTGCGCTCGCGGAAGCGCGATAGCGAAGCACCTCATTGCGCCACTCGCCCTGATCGAGGCGCGATGCGCAGACGTAGAGGAACTGGTTGCGCGGAAAATCCGGATCGAGGGCCAGACCGAGAAGGCCGGCCTCGCCCATCGCTCGCACGCCGGAGACCTGCGCGGACGTCACGCGCTTGGCCATCGGTGCCGTGCTCTCGAAGACGCTGATCGTTCCCGGTCGCTCTGTGATGAACATGCGCCCGTCCGGTGAGACAGCGACTTCCCACGGAACGATGAGCCCTGACTGGATCACGGTCTCGGTGAACGCAGGCCCGGACATGGACGGGCTCGTCGAAGGAGCGGTGATGCCGCCACCGGGTGCGCACGCGGCCGCAAGGAACGCGAGCACCATGCCGACCGCGAGGCCGCGACCACCCACCGCGGCCCATTCTCCACCTCGCCATGCCAGACTCCGGCGGTGCCCCTGTCTCTGATACGCATCCTCGACGCGCGCGGCGCGTCCCGGCTCGCGCTCTCCCCCGACGGGGGGACTCTCTACTACGTCAGCGACCTCACCGGCACCGTGCAGCTGTGGAGCGTTCCCGTCAGTGGCGGCGTTCCTCGGCGTCTCTCCTACGAGGCCGATCGTGTCGGCGCCTACAGCCTCTCGCCCGACGGGACGCGCATCGCGTACGGAGCCGACGAAGGCGGCGACGAACGCTGGGCCCTCTGGGTGATGAACGCGGATGGCGGCGACGCTCGCCGCGTCTCGACGCAGGCGGATCGGATCCATCACGTCATCGACTGGACGGCTGACGGCCGCGGTGTGCTGGTGTTCGCCAATCTGAGAGACGAGCGGTTTTTCGATCTTCACGAGTTTCCTTCTCAGGGTGGTACCCCGAAACTGCGGTTCCGTCATGACGGCACCGGCTTCGGGGCGGCTGTTCTCGATGGTGGACGCGTCGTCGTCACGACCAACCGCTCGCGCGGCGATTTGAACCACTTCCTGCTGGTCGAGCGCGACGGTTCGACAAAGCAGCTCACGCCAGACACCCCGACCGCAATGCACCAGTCGGCGCACGCGTTCGAGGACGGCATCCTCGCGCTTTCGGACCGCGGCCGCGACCTCCCGGCGATCGCCCGATTGGGCCTGGATGGATCGTTCCGCATGGTTGTGGCGCCCGACCGGGCCGTCGACGATCTCGCAGTCGCGGGAGCGCAGGTCGCCTACGCGACGAACGTCGATGGGCGCTCCGAGGTCCATCTCCTCTCCGGCGGAAAGGACACCACGGTCGCCGGCTTACCGCCCGGTGACCTCGCGACCGACCTCATCGGCGATAGCCTCGCGGTGGCGGCGAACGGTACCGTCGCGGTGGCGTGGGCGCGTTTCGACGCACCATCCGCCGTGTACGTCGCTCCGTCCGGCCGTCCCGCGAAGCTCCTAGTCCCGCCGCAGATGGCCGGGTTGGGTCCCGAGGGCCTTCCGGAAGAAGAGCTCGTCTCGTGGAAGTCGTTCGACGGGCGGACGATCCCCGGATTCCTTCTTCGCCCGCGCGGCGCGCCGAAAGGCGCGCGCCCGACCGTGGTGCAGGTGCATGGCGGTCCCGAGGGGCAGGCGCGGCCGCTCTGGAACCCGCTCACGGTCGCGCTCGTGGCCGCGGGGTTCAACGTGCTGCAGCCGAACGTCCGCGGGTCGAGCGGCTACGGCCGCGCGTACATGTCGCTCGACGACGTGCGTCTGCGCATGGACTCGGTGAGGGACCTCGATGCGGCCGCCACGTGGCTCGCCGGATCCGGCGTCGCGCCGGCCGATCGCATCGGCGTCATCGGCGGTTCGTACGGCGGATTCATGACCCTCGCCGCGATCACGTTCTGCGCGGATCGAAAATGGGCGGCGGCCGTGGACATCGTTGGGATCGCGAGCTTCGCGACGTTTTTCGCTCGGACCGCCTCGTGGCGCCGGCCGCTGCGCGCCGCCGAGTACGGCGACCCCGAGAAGGACGCCGACTTCCTCCAATCGATCTCGCCGCTCAACTTCATCGATCGCATAGAGGCCCCGCTCATGGTCATACACGGCGCGAATGACCCGCGCGTGCCCGTGCAGGAGGCGGAGCAGATCGTCTCGACGCTCCGTTCGCGCGGACGTGAGGTCGAGTACCTCCGCTACGAGGACGAAGGCCACGGGCTCGCGAAGGCGAAGAACCGCGCCGACGCGTGGCCGAAAGTTGTCCGCTTCTTCGAGAAGCACATGGGACCTGCGGCCTAGCGCCTGAGCTGGAGCATCGCCGGCCGGACTGAGCAGCGTCG
>DATLPP010000081.1:0-2550 GCA_035535615.1 Candidatus Udaeobacter sp. | reverse complement strand
TGTTCGCGCGTGGGTCTTCGCCTCGAACCCCGAGGCGAGCTTGATGAGCGTCGGCTCGCTGAACGCGGTGCCGAGGAAGCTGATGCCCATCGGCATCCCAAGGACGTTCGCCGCCGGGACCTGAACGATCGGGTACCCGGGACCCCCGGCGAGGCCGGAGCTCGCGAAGACGAAGTGGTCCGACATGATGAGGTCGGTCGTCCACCCGGGGCTGTCGGTCGGTGCGACCACGGCGTCGAGGTGGAATTGACTGAGTGCCGCGTCGATCCCGTTGGCCCCGGCGTTGTGATCGATCGCCAGCGCCTGGTTGTAGGACATTCCGCCGAAGGCGGCCTGCGGATTGTTCCCCGGGTCCGAACCGGTGATGTCCATGGATTGCGCGAGGTAGAAGATCTCCTGCAAGAAGTACGGCATCTCGGTCGACGCGTGCGCGTTGTTGAATGCGATCGCGTCGGCGAGCGTCTTGTTCGCCATCGGAACGCCGACGCGCGTCGCGAAGTACTTCTGCAGATCGATCTTGAAGTCGTACACGAGGACGAGGAACTCGCCGTCGGCCGAGGCGAAGGTGAAGCCCGCGCCGTCGAGATCGACGACCGTCGCGCCGGCGCTCTGGATGGTCGCGATCGCGTTGTCGAATGCCGCGACGACCTGCGGGGGCGCGTTGTCGATGCCCTGACGCGTTACGCCGATTCGTGTGCCGCGGAGACCATCCGAGTTCAGGAACGCGGTGTAGTCAGCAGGAAGCGCCGGCCGGGTGCGACCGGTGCCCTGCCATCCGAGCGGAACGCCCGAGGTGGCGGCATCGCGCGTGTCTGGCGTGCGCTGGGCGAGGACGTTCAGCAGCGCGGCCGCATCGGCGACGGTACGTCCGTGCGGACCGATGGAGTCCTGCGTGTGAGAGATCGGGACGACGCCCGCTCGGCTCGTCACCCCGACCGTCGGCTTGATGCCGACGATCGCGCTCACATTCGCGGGACACACGATGCTCCCGTCGGTCTCGGTGCCGACCGAGATCGCGGCGAAGTTCGACGCCGCGGCCGCAGCCGAGCCGGAGCTCGAGCCGCAGGCGTTGCGGTCGGTCGAGTACGGGTTGTGAGTGAGGCCGCCGCGACCCGACCACCCGCTCGAGGAGAAGAACGAGCGGAAGTTCGCCCATTCCGAAAGGTTCGTCTTGCCGAGGATGACGGCGCCGGCCGCGCGCAGATTCGCGGCGACCGTCGAGTCGTCAACAGCGGGCTTGCCGGCGAGCGCGAAGGATCCGGCGGTCGTCTGCATCCTGTCGCCGGTGTCGATGTTGTCCTTCAGCAGAACAGGTATTCCGTCGAGCGGACCGATGACCTTGCCTTGCGCGTGACGGTTGTCCGCGCTCCGCGCGAGCTTGAGCGCGTCCGGGTTCAGCTCGATGACGCTGTTCACGTTCGGCCCGGCTTGGTCGAGCGCGGCGATGCGGTCGAGGTAGAACTGTGTGAGCTGCACTGAGGTGAGCCGTCCACCGGCCATCTCCGCCTGCAGCTGCGCGACCGTGAATTCGTTGTACGCCGTGGGTGCCGCGGTCGCCCAGTTGCCGCCGAACGTCGCGGTGCGTGCGACGACGACGGATGGGACCAGCAGGATGACCGTGAGGATTGCGAGCACGTTCCTCCGCATGTCGTTGCTCCTCCCCTGGCGCTTCGCGCCGCGGAAGTGCTAGCACTTGGTGCCAGGCTCAGCAAACAAGGCGAGCGGGAGGCCGCCGTCCCGGACTGCGCGCCCCCGCAGGCTTCGTGCCGTGCACGGCCGCTGTAACGAAATTCCGTTTGCGGCACGGCAGGTGCACCCCACGCGGCCGAGTTCGGCCAAGAGTCGTCTCAGAAAGGGGCGAACTGCGTGGATATCACCACAATTCTCACTTGGATCGTCGTTGGCCTCATCGTCGGTGTCATCGCACGCTTCATCGTTCCAGGGCCCGACCCGCTTGGGTGGATCGGCACGATCGTCCTCGGGATCGTCGGCTCATTCGTCGGCGGTTTCCTCGCGAACCTCATCTTCTCGGGCCAGGCTTCTGTGCAGCCGGCCGGCTGGATCGGCTCGATCGTCGGAGCGGTGATCGTGCTTTTGATCTGGCGTTCGGTCGGCGGACGCAGAGTCAGGGTCTGACGCGCGAGGTTTCAGCTTGATGAGGCCCGTCCTGTTCTAGGGACGGGCCTCATTTGCTTTGCGTGACGTGAATGCATCCGCGCGGCGCACCGGCCGGCCGCGGCCGACACGCTCGAGCAGCTCCGCGACGCGCGCGAGTCCGTCGAGGGTATTTGCCGGGAGGTGGTCGTCCGCGTGGCCGCTGAGTGCGCGCGCCCCGCGCGCGTCCGGCGAGTAGTCCCGCGTCCCGGAGAGCGGATCGAGCCACACGAGGCGGTATGCGCCGCGCTGCAGCCGAGCGGCCTCGCGCTCGAGGAGCCCTGGATCTCCGCGCTCCCACCCGTCGGTGACGAGGAGGACGATCGCACCGCGTCCGAGGACCCGACGCGACCAGCGGAGGTTGAACTCGTGGAGCGCATCGCCGATACGCGTTCC
>DATLPP010000080.1:0-8368 GCA_035535615.1 Candidatus Udaeobacter sp. | reverse complement strand
GATTCGCCGGGACTCGTCGCCGAGCTCGTCGCTCGCGGGCGATCGTCCGGGGGAGCCCGCGTGTTGCCGATCGCCGCGATCACGCGCGGCAGGAACGGCCGCGAGCTCGCCGACCTCGTCGAGCTCGCCGCCGCTGGCGCGGTCGCGTTCTCCGACGATGGATCGCCGGTCGAGGACGCCCGTCTCTTCCGAAGCGCGCTCGAGTACGCTCGCGTGACCGGACGCCCTGTCATCGAGCATCCCCAGGACCTCGCCCTTTCGGCGAAGGGCGTCATGCACGAAGGCGTTGTTTCCGCCCGGCTCGGCCTTCCCGGGATGCCCGCGGCGGCGGAAGAGACGGCGGTCGCGCGTGACATCACGCTCGCGAAGATGACCGGTGGGCGCTTGCACCTCACGCATCTCTCGACCGCCGGATCGATCGAGCTCGTCCGACGCGCGAAGGCCGAGGGCGCGCCCATCACCTGCGACGTCACGCCGCATCACCTCGCGATGACCGATGACTGGGTCGCGGGCTCGCGAGCGTTCGCCTGGGAAGTCCCCGACGAAGCGCTGCAGGGCGTTCCCTACGACTCGTCGACGAAGGTCAACCCGCCGCTTCGCAGTCATGCCGACGTCCGGGCGCTGTGGGCCGGGCTCGCCGACGGGACCGTCGACGCGATTGCGACCGACCACGCGCCGCACGCGTCCGTGAAAAAGGACGTCGAATTCGATCAGGCGGCCTTCGGGATCTCCGGTCTCGAGACCGCGCTCGCGCTCGTGCTCGGCGGCGTGCGCGTCCACTGGGCGCCGATCGGCGCGGTGATCGACGCGCTGACCGTCGGGCCCGCACGTGTACTTGGGATCGAGCTCCACGACGACGATTGGATCGCCATCGACCGCGATGCGGAGTGGCTCGTGACCGCGGAACAGCTGGTGTCGAAAGGAAAGAACACGCCTGTCCTCGGTCGCACGGTCATCGGCCGGGTCGTGCACGTCTGGCTCGGGGGCGAATCGAAGCTCGGTGAAAGGCGGGAGGGAAATGCGGAAGCGATCGGCCGTCGCTGAGCTGGAAGGCCAATTGCATCTTTATGCATCGGACACGTATAGTTATGCACCGATGACCAGGGCGGCGGTCCTCGGGCTGGAAGACGGCTCGACGTGGTGGGGCGAGGCGTTCGGCGACGGATCGCCGGCGTCGGGCGAGGTCGTGTTCAACACAGCGATGACCGGCTACCAGGAGATCGCGTCGGACGCGTCGTACAACGGACAGATCGTCGTGCTCACGTACCCGCTCATCGGCAACTACGGAACCTTCGATCGCGCCGGCGAGAGCCGGCGTCCGTGGGTCGAGGGACTCATCGTGCGCGAGCTCGTCGGCACCTGCCGCGAGGGGACGATCGATCTCGAGGCGTACCTGCGCTCGTACGGAGTGCCCGGACTGGCCGGTATCGACACGCGCGCTCTCGTTCGTCGCCTTCGCGCCAAGGGCACGCTTCGGGGCGCGATCCTCCAGGTGCCGCCACATCGCTCGCAGAGCGAGGACATCGCACGCGAGGCGGTGGCGACGGCGCGCTCCATCCCGGCGCTCGCGACGAAGCCGCTGGTCGTCGAGGCGAGCGGGCTCGAGCGCCAGGTGGGCAGCGGTCCCAAGGTCGCGCTCCTCGACACGGGCGTGAAGGAGAACCAGATCCGCTGCCTCGTCCAGAAGGGCGCGACGGTCAAGGTGTTCCCGGCGACGGCGATGGCCCGCGAGATCCTGTCCTGGTCCCCTGAGGGGATCGTCATTTCGAACGGTCCCGGGGACCCCGCAGCCATCCCACTCATCGCCGCGGCCACCCGCACGCTCGTCGAGGCGGCGTCGTCGCGGGGGATGAACCGCGCGCTGCCGATCCTGGGGATCTGTCTCGGGCATCAGCTCGTTGGACGAGCGATCGGCGCGACCACATCGCGCCTGGCGTTCGGCCACCACGGCGCGAACCATCCGGTGCAGGACCTCCGCACCGGTCGCGTTGCCATCACGAGCCAGAACCACGAATTCCAAGTGGACGAAGCCTCGATCCCTTCGGACTCAGGTTTCGTCGTGTCCTCGCGGAATTTGAACGACGGCTCCGTCGAGGGCCTCGCCCACGAACGTCTTCCGATCCGCACGTATCAGTACCACCCCGAGGGCGCGCCTGGGCCGAAGGACAACGAGGCGGTCTTCGACGCGTTCCTCGATGACGTCCGGGAAGCGGTGGCTCGGAAATGACCCGCTACGAATACCGGACCGTCGACGTCTTCACCGACAAAGCGTTCGGCGGAAATCCGCTGGCGGTCTTCCGTGAGCCCGGGAAGTTGGACGCCACGACGATGCAGGCGATTGCGAAGGAGCTTCATCTGTCGGAGACGACATTCGTTCTACCGCCGAGCTCCAGCGCGGCCGATCACCGCGTGCGCATCTTCACGCCGGACGCGGAGCTTCCCTTCGCCGGGCATCCGACCCTCGGGACGGCGTTCGTCCTCGCGGAGGGCAACGACGGGGCCATGCGCCTCGAGGAAGGCGTCGGCGTCATCAACGTGACGCTGCGCGAAGGATTCGTCCAGATGGTGCAGCCGCTCCCCGCGTTCAGCGGGACAACCATCACGCGGAAAACGGCCGCCGATGCGCTCGGTCTCGCGGTTGAAGAGGTGCGGAGCGACGTGCCAATCCAAATCGGCTCGTCAGGCGTCCCGTTCCTGTTCATACCGCTGTCGAACATGAAGGCCGTCCGCCGGGCGCGCCAGCCGAGCGGTCTCGACGCGAGCGTCTATGTCTTCGCGATGAGCGCCGAGCGGTCCGGCTCGCATGTGCACGGCCGGATGTTCGCCGGGGGCCTGGGGGTTGGCGAAGACCCGGCGACAGGTTCGGCTCAAGGTCCGCTTGGGGCGTACATCGTCGCGCACGAGCTGGTGCAGGTCGCACCCACCACACGGATCCGCAGCGAGCAGGGCTTCGAGATCGGCCGCCCGAGCATCCTCGACATCGAGGTCGATCGCGCCGGCGCGGCGATCGCCGCCGTCCGCGTCGGCGGCCGCTGCGTCCCGATGGGCGCCGGATGGCTCGACATTTGAAAGTCCTAATAATCGGGAGCGGGCCGATCCTGATCGGACAGGCCGCCGAGTTCGACTACGCCGGGACGCAGGCGTGCCGCGCGCTGCGCGAGGAGGGGATCGAGACCGTCCTCGTGAACTCGAATCCCGCGACGATCATGACCGACCCCGGCGTCGCGGACATCACGTACCTCGAGCCGCTCACCGTTGACGTGCTCGAGCGAATTATCGAGAAGGAGCGGCCGAGCGGACTCCTCGCGACGCTCGGCGGACAGACTGGGTTGAACCTCGCGGTGCAGCTCGCGGAGTCCGGGGTGCTCGAGCGGTACGGCGTCCGGCTCCTCGGTACGCCGCTCTCCGCGATCCAGCAGGCCGAGGACCGCGAGGCGTTCAAACAGCTACTTCTCTCGATCGGCGAACCCGTTCCGGAATCGATCACGGCCCATTCGGTCGAGGACGCGCTCGCGTTCGCGGCGCGTGTCGGCTACGCGCTCGTCGTCCGTCCGGCGTTCACGCTCGGCGGCACCGGTGGTGGTATTGCGAACGATGCCGAAGAGCTCGCTGCGCGGGTTACGAGCGGGGTCGCGGCCTCACCGATCGGTCAGGTCCTCGTCGAGCGATCCCTCCTGGGTTGGAAGGAGATCGAGTACGAGGTGATGCGGGACGGCGCCGATACGTGCATCACCGTCTGCAACATGGAGAACATCGACCCGATGGGCGTGCACACCGGCGACTCCATCGTGGTCGCGCCGTCGCAGACACTCACCGACAAGGAGTACCAAATGCTCCGCTCAGCGGCGCTGCGGATCATCCGCGCGCTCGGGATTGAAGGCGGCTGCAACGTGCAGTTCGCGCTCGACCCCGACCGCTCGCCCTCGAGCGACCCCGAAGCGCAGGTGCCGTACTTCGTCATCGAGGTGAACCCGCGGGTTTCGCGAAGCTCCGCACTCGCCTCCAAGGCGACGGGGTATCCGATCGCGCGTGTCGCGGCCAAGATCGCGATCGGCAAGCGCCTTCACGAGATACCGAACGCGGTGACCCAGAAGACGACCGCCGCGTTCGAGCCCGCGCTCGACTACGTCGTCGTGAAGATCCCACGCTGGCCCTTCGACAAGTTCGCAGCCGCGGATCGCACACTCGGCACGCAGATGAAGGCGACCGGCGAGGTCATGGCCATCGACCGCTCGTTCGAGGCGGCCCTGCAGAAGGCGCTGCGCTCTCTCGAGGTCAAGGGCCAGGGCCTTCTCTGGGAGGCGCCGGCGTGGGTGGATGTGACCGAGCCCACCGAATTCGTGGATAGGTTTCTCTCGGGTCGGCCTACGGACGATCGACTCTGGCGGCTGTTCGCCGCACTCCGGCGGGGGGCGCCGATCGATCTCATCCACGAGCGTACGCGCATCGATCGTTGGTTCCTGCGGAAGATCGCGCGCATCGTCCGCTTCGCCGAGGACGATCTTCAAGGAAGGACGCCGACACCCGCACTACTGCGCGCCGCAAAACGCATGGGCTTCGCGGACGCGGACATCGCGACCCTCACCGGCATGCTCGCTGCCGACGTGCGACGTCTCCGCGCGCAGTGGGGGATCCGACCCGTCTACAAGATGGTCGACACGTGCGCGGCCGAGTTCGAGGCCGTGACTCCGTACTTCTACTCGACCTACGAACAGGAGAACGAGGCCGCTCCGCTCGCGGGTCCGAAGGCCGTCATCCTGGGCAGCGGACCGATCCGCATCGGGCAGGGCATCGAGTTCGACTGCTGCTGCGTGCAATCCGCGAGCGCGCTTCGCGAGCTGGGCGTCGCTCCGATCATGGTGAACAGCAATCCGGAAACGGTCTCGACCGACTTCGATGCCTCCGCGCGCCT
This sequence comes from Candidatus Udaeobacter sp., assembly GCA_035535615.1. Taxonomy (GTDB): domain Bacteria; phylum Chloroflexota; class Limnocylindria; order P2-11E; family P2-11E; genus 3-1-20CM-2-70-9. The sequence goes on along the minus strand of DATLPP010000080.1, from coordinate 3,456 downwards.
GTACTTCGATCCGCTGGACGAGGAGTCGATCGCCGCCGTCCTCGAGAACGAAGGCTCCGGTACGACCCTGGTGCTCGCCCAATTCGGCGGACAGACCGCGCTCAATCTCGCGGATCGCCTCGCGGGCATCGGTGGCGAGATCGCCGGTACGAGCGCGGATGCGATCGCGCTCGCTGAAGACCGGCGCCGGTTCCATGACTTCGCCGACGCGCTCGGCATTCCGCAGCCGCCGGGAGGTACCGCCTCGTCGCCGACGGAGGCCCTCGCGGTCGCGGCCGAGATCGGCTACCCGGTCCTCGTCCGCCCGAGCTATGTACTCGGCGGTCGCGGCATGGAGATCGCGTACGGCCCTGAGGATCTCGAGCGTTACTTCCGCTCGGCGCTCGAAGCCGGCACCGGTCGAGTGCTCGTCGACAAGTACCTGCACGGCAAGGAGGTCGAGGTCGACGCGGTCTCCGATGGCAGCGAGACGCTCGTGGCCGGGATCATGGAGCACATCGAGCGCGCCGGCGTCCACTCCGGCGACAGCTACGCCGTCTATCCCGCGCAGAACCTGCTGGCCGCCGAGCGCGACGAGATCGTCGCTCTGACGCGCCGGATCGCGCAAGCGCTCCCGGTGAAGGGCCTTCTCAATATCCAGTTCATCGTGGAGAACGGCAGAGTGTGGATGCTCGAGGTGAATCCTCGCGCGAGCCGCACGGTTCCCTTCCTCACGAAAGTCACGGGCGTCCCGCTCGTGAAGCTCGCGGTCGCGATCGCGCTCGGATCGTCGCTTGCGGCCCTGGGCTACGCGCGCGCGGATGGGATCTGGCCCACCGGATCGCTCGTCGCGCTGAAAGCGCCGGTGTTCTCGATGGCCAAGCTGCTGGACGTCGACACGTACCTCGGTCCCGAGATGAAGAGCACGGGGGAGGTGATGGGGATCGATCGGTCGTTCGCGCCCGCGCTCTGGAAGGCGCTGGTCGCCGCGGGTCTTGCCCCCGCGCGAAGCGGCAAGATCCTTGTCACCGTCGCGGACAAGGACAAGCCCGAGGTCGTCGCGATCATCGAGGGATTCCACTGGCTCGGCTACGAGCTGGTCGCGACGTCCGGGACCGCGGCGCTGGTGCGATCTCTCGGCATCGACGTGACCGAGGTGCGCAAGCTCGCGGAGGGAAGTCAGGACATCCTGAGGCTCATCCGCTCGGGCGAGTGCGCCGCGGTGATCAATACGCCTACGCTCGGGAAGACCGTGGACCGCGACGGTTTTCTCATTCGCCGCGCCGCCGTCGAGGCTCGCGTCCCGTGCCTCACGTCGCTGGACACCGCGCTCGCCGTGGTCACCGCCCTCCGCGCCAGCGCCATAACGACGAACGTTGCCCCGCTTGCCGAGTACCGCGCTCTGGAGCCGGTGGCAACGACCGCCGCGGACTGACGTGAAAAAGCGGACGACGGAGCCCTGGATGAGTGCGGCGGATTACGGCCGCACGCTCACAGGGCTCAGCGTGAATCTCATCGTCCGGGACGTGACTCGGAGCATTCCGTTCTATACCGGCGTGCTCGAGCTGCGGCTTCTGTACTCGGATGACGACTTCGCCGCGTTCGAGCGCGACGGCGCGAAGCTGCAGCTCCACGCGGACCACACCTACGCGCGTATGCCGTGGGCGGACCGTCTGAGCGAAGGCACGCGACGCGGCCTCGGGGCTGAGATCCGCATCCTCGGCATCGATCCAGACGCGGCCGAAAAGCGCGCACGCGAGGCCGGATTCACCGTGGCGGTCCCGGTGCGCGACTGGCCACACGGGTGGCGCGACTGCGTGCTCGAGGATCCGGATGGCTATACCTTCGCCGTCGGAGTTCCTCTGTGATCCTCGAAGACGGGCGCGTCGCGGCGACGACCGAGATCGGGCAGCTCGGCACAGTTTTGAGATTGGCCGCGCCGGTTATCGCGGCGCAGGCGCGCGCCGGACAGTTCGTGCACGTCCGCGCCGGTGTCTCGTTCGACCCGCTGCTCCGCCGTCCGTACTCGTTCAACCGGATCGACCGCGGTGCCGGTGAGATCGAGCTCATCGTCAAAGCGCTCGGCGCGGGCGGCGAGTGGATCGCCTCGCGGCGTGAAGGCGACCGGCTTGATCTCCTCGGCCCGCTTGGCTCGTCCTTCGTCATCCAGCGCTCGACGCGGAATCTCCTACTCGTCGCGGGCGGGACCGGCATCGCGCCGATGCGGGTGCTCGCCGAGCAGGAGTCCGGACGGCGGAACGTCACCCTCCTTATGGGGGGCAGATCGGTCGCGCATCTCTGGCCGAGCGATCGACTTCCGCCGTCGGTCGAGTACGTCACCACGACCGAGGACGGCTCGTTCGGCATCAATGGTCGCGTCACCGACGCGATCCGGCCGCTCCTCGAATGGGCCGATCAGATCTGCGCGTGCGGCCCCTGGCCGATGCTTGCCGCGCTAGGTCGCCTTCGCGAGGATGCGGAGCGAGCGGCGGGCACGTATCCCGGCCGCGCCGCACTGCTCGAGACGCAGATCGCGGTCGAACAGCACATGGGCTGCGCGATGGGCGTGTGCCGCGCCTGCGTAATCGTCACGGCTCAAGGCAACGCGCGCGTCTGTCGCGAAGGTCCCGTCTTCGCCCTCGGCGACGTCGCGTTCGACCAGGGCGAGCCCGCGACTGTCGGGGTGACCGGCTGATGCCCTGGCGTCGCTTCCGGAAAAAAGTCGAGCGGCCGATCGACGTGAGCAAATCTATTGAGGAGTCATTGGACGATGCCGCCGACGGCGAGTACGAGGAGGATGCGAGCGAGCTCGCCGTGCTCGACGACGCCACGACCGCCGAAGCCGCAACGGGTGAGCCAGACGAAGACCGCGCGCCCACAGAGCTCGGAGACAAGCTTCGCGGCGTGCTCGAGGATGCCGCGGAGCGCGGGGGTCCTCTTCGCTCGGCCCCTCGTGGGATCGCGATGACACGTGAGCGAGGGGCCGCTCGCTCAGAAGACCCCCACGCTCCGCGCTATCCAGAACTCGACGTCGATTTGTCAGTCGAGGCGGCGCGCGGTCTTCGTCTGAAGAACCCCGTGATGACAGCTTCGGGCACTTTCGGGCAGGGCGTCGAGTACGCCGAGCTCATCGATGTTTCGCGGCTCGGCGCCATCGTCAACAAGGGAACTACTCCCGCCGCCAGACCCGGCAACCCGCAATACAGAATCGCCGAGACGCCATCGGGCATCCTGAATTCGATCGGTCTTGAGAATCCGGGTGCAATCGAGGTCGCGCGCAAATATGGAAAGGCGTGGGCGGAGCTCGGCGTCGCGGTCATCGTGAACGTCGCCGGATACAGCGTCGACGACTACGTGTACGTGGTCCACGAGATGACCGGCACTCCGGGCGTCGTCGCGTATGAGATCAACGTGTCTTGCCCGAACGTCAAGGGCGGCATGCTCTTCGGCTGCGATCCGGACCTTGCCGCCGAGGTC
>DATLPP010000079.1:0-4263 GCA_035535615.1 Candidatus Udaeobacter sp. | reverse complement strand
CGCCAACGGAAACGTCGTCGCCCCCGGCAGCCCGGAAGCTGAGGAAGAGGTGGTCTTGGGCATACGTCGCACCACCGTCGCCGCACGTCTCAAGGCCGTCTACGGAAATGTCGACCGGCTCGACGCATTCGTCGGCATGGTCTCCGAGAAGCACGTGGCGGGGACCGAGTTCGGCGAGCTCCAGCTCGCGATGTGGAAGAAGCAATTCGAGGCGACCCGAGACGGCGACCGCTTCTTCTATCTGAACGACCCGGCTCTTCGGCTCATCGACGCCACGTTTGGAATCGACCCACGCCACACGCTGGCCGAGATCGTGAAGCTCAACACGGGTGTCACGCTTCAGCCGAACGTCTTCAAGTTCGCGGGCTAACCAACTCTCGGGGAGGGCCGGCGCGATCGCGCCGCCCTCCTTTGCGGCCCTATTCCAGACGTATGCGCGTCGTCGGCACGTCGAGGATCACGAGCTGCGCTCCGCTCGTCGTCGCGTTGACCTCGAAGATGAGCGGCACCACGACGGCCCGCCCGACCGGGAAGTCCGCTGGCCAGATATACGACGAGTCCGCATTCAGTGCGCTCGAATACACGCCACTCGTCGTCGGTTGCGCGGCGTACTGCTCGCCACTCGCCGCGACGAGGGTGAAGTTGCTCGGCGAGACCTGCGCTCCACTCGCACCACGATTCGTTGCCGCGATCTGCACAACCATGTACGTCCCGCGCGCCTGCGACGCACCGATCCGGGCGACGCGCCGAACGCTTCCGACGTTATAGGCCCATGCGGGTGACGTGACGGCCGTGCCGATGCCGACCGTTTCCGATGTGGGACCGCCGCCGGAGAGAACCGAGCGGATCGACGGGACGCTGAACACGGCGATGAGAACGACGAGCGCGCCGATGATGAGATAGCGCAGTCGCCACGCCGCGCCGCCCCATTCGCGCTCCTCAGGCGCCGCGACTGTGTATCCCGATCGCGCTGGCGAGGGCTCCCAGCCGATGCGGTTGCGCAGCGTGAGGCCGGGATCTTCGGCTGGTCGCTGCGGCCGCGGCGGCTCGACCACGCGGGTGGCGACCGGCGGGGCCGCCGGTCGGCTGGGCGCGGCGGCGGGCTTGGCGCTCGCGCGAAACGGCTTGATCTCAGGGTGGTACGTCGTCGATCGCGTGCGGAAGGCGATGTCCGGTCGGATCACGCCGACGAACGCGCTACCGCCCACGCCGGTGAGCTCCCAAAGGTTCGTCGTGCTACCGGTTCGAGTCGCGATCGCATCGCCATCGGCTTCGACGCCACCTCGCCCGACCACGACGACGGCGTACGGACCGAGCTCAGGGATCGGGTCGTGCTCGGCGGCCTCGCCGAACGAGACGAATCGGAGGTACACGCCCTCGGGCCCCGCGATGCGGAGGTCGGGACGCTTCTGTCCGCCGGGCTCCTTGCCGGTCGCACGACGGAACTCTTTCTCAGCCTCGGTCCAACGCGCACCGGCGCCGAAGACGTCCGACCACCCTCCATCGTTGCGCTGGGCCAGGAGGGACCGATCGCGGACCACGATGTGCTCGAGCGGTCCGACGGGCGGGAGCTCTCCGTCCAGCGGTTCGCCTTCGGTGAAGAACGTCACATAAAGACCGGGTTCCACGCCCGAGAGCCTAGGGCGACTGCTTGTATCTAATCCATGACCGCGTCGGCTTCGATCTCGACCTTCCACCGGGGATCGAGCATCCCGACGATCACGACCATGGTGGAGGCTGGGCGAACCTCGCCGAACACCGCGCCGTGTGCGCGGCCGACAGCGTCGGCGTAGCTCGCATCGGTCAGGAACATCCTCGTGCGCACCACCTGCTTGGGTGAGGCGCCGGCTCCGGCGAGGGCTTCCACGATGATCTCCAGACAGCGGCGCGCCTGGATCTCCGGGTCGGGATCGCATGAGCCATCTGGCCAGATCGGCGCGGTCCCGGAAACATAGACATTGCGCCCGACGCGAAGCGCCCGGCTGAAGCCGATGGATGCCTCGTATTTGGACCGGGACGAGATCCGCTGGCGATCGCTCATCGAGGATAGAGTGGGGGATAAGTGGCGAACGACGCATTTATCGATGAGCTCTGGCGCGCCGCGCGCGAGCTATTCATGCCGGATCACCCCTGGTTCAAGGGGATCGTGGAGCATCGGTGGACTCGCGAGCAGATCGTTCTCGGTGAGATCCAGCACTACCTGCGCGTCCGCACGAATCCGATCTTCTTTGGCTACATCGTCACGAATGTCGCCAGCGAGCGGAACTACGCGCTCATGGAGATCGTGATGGAGAACTTCATGGAGGAGCTCGGCGGAGAGAAGACGCACGTCGACATCATGCTGCAGATGCTCGACGAGGCCGGGATCTCGCGGGAGGAAGCCGACAAGGCCGATCCGGCGCCGGGCACCCTCGCGGCGATCGAGATGATCCGGTCGGGCTGCCAGAACCGCTCGGCACTCGAAGGAATCTCGCTTCTGTCGTTCGTCGAGGCGATGCACGGCGGGCCCGACGGCGCCGCCGCTCGCGTGTTCAAGGAGCTCACCGGCCATTACGGATTCTCGCGCCGCGCGGCCGCGACGTACGAGCTCCACGCCGAACAGGACACCGGTCATGGCGATCGGCAGATCGAGGCGATCCGCCGCTACGCGACCGATGACGAGATCCGCGAGAAATGCCGGCGCGCCGTCTATCTCGGCCTCAACGCGTTCAACTTCGAGTGGGACGGTCACGTCCAGGCGATGACCGGCGAGCGGAACTCGTACTGGAGCGGCAAGACCGGAAAGCTCGAGCTACGCCACCCTGAGGTGCGCATACCCGCGAAGGTCTAGACCCGGGAACGGCCTGCGCCTGCGTGCTGTATTTGTCGCATGAGAAAGCTGGCCAGCGTGCTGGCCGTGGCGGCGCTAGTGCTTGCCTGCGCGGCTGAAAGGTCGCCTGCTGGCTCCTCGGTGCCGGAGACCGCCGCGTCACAAGCGCCGAGCGTTTCGGTGGAACCTTCGCGTCCTGAGGAGCTGCCGCGACTCGCCGAGGAACCAGCCGTGATCGACGCGCTCGCGTCGACGGGATTTCGCATCGATCGGAGAGCGGCTTCGAAGTTCGAGGGCTACATCCTCGGTGACCACGCGCAACGTGGCCGGCTCTTTGACGGCTGGGTCGACGCTACGCCCGCGCGTGTCGATATCTTGTTCGTGGACTCAGCCGCGGGCGATATCCGCGTCTGTCCCGTCCCCGGCGCCGACCCCTATGCGTATTCGATCCTCTTCGCGGATGGCAGCTCGCGCATCGGTGGTTCCGCGACGTACTTTGCGAGCAGCGCCCGACTCTTTGTGCTCACATCTGATCCCCGCCTCCGCGATAGATTGAGCAGCACGTTGGGCCTCAGCACTCCGGGATGTTGATCGACTAGAGCGGCCAGTCCTTCGGGAGCGCGGCGCGTAGCTTCTTGTACTCGGGGTCGTCCGCGTACTTCTTCTTGAAGGTCTTCGCTGCCTTCAGCAGCTCGTCCTCATCCACTTCGAGCACGTTGGAGACCATACCCGTGGTCTCTTCAAAGCCGAGGCTTCAGTTACGGCGTCAGCCGCGCATGCGCTCCATGACCGTGCGATCTTTCGCGTCCACGTGGCAAGCCTAGTCCCGCTCCTGGGCGGCCCCGACCTTCTGCGTTGTGACGACGACCGATTGGCCGGCGAGCGGCTCGCCCCGCGTCCCCGCGGTAACGCGGACGCGTGCGAGCAACCGCCAGTCCGAGCCATCGCGAAATACCAGGATGAGGAAAGGGTTCTCGACGATGACGCCGGGCGCTTCTATGAACATGACCGGAAGCGCGACCGCGATCTCCGCGCCTGGCGCGATCTCCTGATCGACCTTCATCTCTGGCGTTCGGAACTGCGAATGCGGATGCTGGGCACTCAACAGGCGGATTGGCCGATCGCCGTCATTCGTGATCACCCACCTGACCGTCCAGTTCCCGCCCGCTCCCTCGGTCGTGAACGGACGAACGCGTACGCGGGGCTGCCCGCTAATAGCCGGCGGACGGCGCTGGTGAGCCCTGGCCACCACCGCCGTAATTGCAGGCGGCGCCACCGGCGGCGGCGACGATGAAGATCACCAAGACGAGGATGACCATCTGACGCATTACCTGACCTCCTCGATATTCATGCGAATTGCGGGACCACGTCGGACGCGAACGCCTCGAGCGCATCCCAGTCGTACGGTCCTTCGCGGAGCGCGATGTTCACTCGGTAGGTGCCGACCTTGGCGT
>DATLPP010000078.1:0-4777 GCA_035535615.1 Candidatus Udaeobacter sp. | reverse complement strand
CACCGCTTTCAGGACGCGCCGCATGATCTTGCCGCTCCGAGTCTTCGGCAGCATGTCGACGAAGTTGAGCTCGCCGATCACCGCGAGCGGGCCGAGGTCATTCCGCACGGTCGCCAGGAGCTCCTTCTTCAGCTCGTCCGATGGCTCGCGACCCTGCTTCAAGACGACGAACGCTGAAATCACCTGACCGCGGAGCTCGTCGGGACGCCCGGTGACGCCCGCCTCCGTGACCGCCGGGTGACGGAGGAACGCGGTCTCGACCTCGATCGTGCCGATGCGGTGGTCGGCGATCTTGATGATCTCGTCGGCGCGGCCGCTGAACCACACGTAGCCGTCCTTGTCGATCGACGTCGCGTCCCCGGTGAAGTACACGGACTTTCCGGGGACCTTGTCCCAGTAGTCGCGCGCGTAGCGCTCGGGCTCCGCCCAGAGCCGCGCGGTAAGACCGGGGAACGGACGCTTGATCACGAAGATTCCCTTCTCGTCCGGCCCAAGCTCCTTGCCCTCCTGATCGACCACGGCCGCCTCGATCCCGGCGAGCGGCACGCCGCCCGAGCCGGGCTTGATCGGCAGCGTCGCGACGCCGTACGGATTGCCGACGACGGGGCCGCCGGTCTCGGTCTGCCAGTAGTGATCGATGACCGGCACCTTGTCCTGCAGCGCCTCCTTCTGCAGCCACTCCCACGCAGGCGCATTCAACACCTCGCCCGCGCAGAACACGCGCTCGAGCGATGACAGATCGTGTTTGCGCGCGGGCGCGGTGCCGTATCGCATCAGGAGTCTCGCCGCGGTCGGAGACGTGAACACGCCCGTCACCTTGTTGCGCTCGATCACTGCATAGAAGGTCTCCGCGTTTGGATGGTCGAGCGCGCCTTCGTACGCGATGGTCGTGCATCCGACGAGCAACGGCCCGAACACGATGTAGCTGTGGCCGACGACCCAGCCGATGTCGCTCGTCGACCACCAGATGTCGCTCGGCCTGAGGCCAAACATCCATTTCGCCATCGAATAGACGTAGACCTGATAGCCGCCGTGCGTGTGCACCGCGAGCTTCTGCTTCGCGGTCGTGCCGCTCGTCGCGAGGATGTACGCGGGCTCGTTCGACTCGAGCTCGACATGGGAGTCGTCGTGTCCCGCACCGGCCGCGAGGAAGTCCTGCCACGAGATCTCGTTCTTCACCCGCTCGGCGGACGCCGTCCGCCGGAGCACGACGACGCGCTCGACCGCCGGCGCGTCGGCGATCGCCTGCGCGACGATCCCGAGAAGCGGGACGTCCTTTCCCTTGCGATACGTCACGTCGGTGGCGAATAGGGCGCGTGCGCCGGACAGCCTGATGCGCTCCCCGAGCGCGCCCGCGCCGAATCCCGCGAAGACAACCATGATGACCGCGCCGATCCTGATCGCGCCGAGCATCAGGACGATGGCCTCGGCGGAGGTGGGCATATAGATCGCGATCCGGTCGCCTTTCGCTATGCCCATCGCGCGGAGCCCGGCGCCCACTCGCTTTGTCTCGCGGTGGAGATCGCTGTACGTCAGCGTCCGGCGCTCGCCACGCTCGTTCTCGGTGATGAGCGCGACGTGATCGCCGCGTCCGGCCGCGACGTGGTGATCGACGCAGTTGTACGCGAGATTCGAGATGCCGCCCGAATACCAGCGGAAGGTCGGCGGCTCCCAGTCCAGGACACGCTCCCATTTCTTGAACCAGGGCACCTGCTCCGCCGCGCGGGCCCAGAATCCCTCAGGGTCGTCGGTCGCCTCGCGCCTCCAGGCGCGTACCTTCGCGATCGCGTCCGTCCCCCCGCTCACTCGCGCTCCCGCAATTTGTACCTCTGGATCTTCCCGGTCACCGTCTTCGGCAACTCGGTGACGAACTCGATCCACCGCGGGTACTTATAAGCAGTGATGCGCCCCTTCACGAACGCCTTGAGCTCCTCCGCGAGGTCATCCGACGGCTGCTTTCCATTCTTGAGCAGGACGAAGGCCTTTGGCTTGACGAGCTGGTCCTTGTCCTTCGCGCCGACCACGCCGCACTCGAGGACCGCGGGATGCTCCATGAGCGCGGCCTCGACCTCCGCCGGCGAGACCCACTGGCCTGACACCTTGAGCATGTCGTCGCCACGGCCCTCGTACGTGTAGTAGCCGTCCTCGTCGAGGTGGTATTTGTCGCCGGTGACGTACCACTCGCCCTTGAACGCGGCTTTGGACTTCTCGTGCTTGTTCCAGTAGTAGGCGGCGCACGAATCGCCCGAGACCCACAGATTTCCGGTCTCGCCCTTGCCGAGCTCCGCGCCATCGTCGTCGAGGATCTTCGCCCGATAGCCGGGCACCGGCGTGCCGCTCGTGCCGCCCTTCGCCTTGCCGGGGTAGTTCGAGATGAAGATGTGCAGCATCTCGGTCGCGCCGATGCCGTCGAGGATCTCGAGGCCGAAGCGCTTCTTCCATTGATCGAAGAGCGTCTTCGGCAGGGCCTCGCCCGCGCTCACGCACATTCGCAGCGACGACAGGTCATATTTGAAGTCCTGCTCCGGATACGCGAGCAGAGCCGCATAGAAGGTCGGCGCGGTGAAGAGGATCGTCGGCTTCTCCTGAGTGATGAGCGAGTACACGACATCGGGCGTCGCGCGCTCCGGCTTGTACACGCTCGACCCACCGACCGCGAACGGGAAGAACACGCCGTTGCCGAGCCCGTACGCGTGGAACAACGGCGAGACGGTGAAGTGCCGATCCTCCTCGGTCGTGCGCAGGACCTGCGCGCCGTACGTGTCCGCGCAGAAGACCATGTCGTGCTGCAGGTGCACGGCGCCCTTCGGAAAACCCGTCGTGCCGGAGGAATAGAGCCAGAAGCATGGGTCGTCGGGCGTGGTGTCGGCGGGTGAGAGCTCGTCGCTCGCCGCGGCGAGGAGCGTGTCGAGCGACAGCACCCCGGCCGTTTCGTCGCCACCCGCAACGATGACGTGCTTGAGGCGCGGCACATCCTTTCGAATCTCGACGACTTTCGGGAGGAGCGGCGCCGAGACGACGATCGCGACCGCGCGGCTGTCGTTCAGGACATACGCGAGGTCGCGGGGCGGGAGCAACGTGTTCGTGGGGACCGGGACCGCACCGATCTTGATCGCCCCGAAGAACGCGTAGACGAAAGCCGGCGAATCGAGACAGAGGATCAGGACGCGCTGCTCGAGCCCGATCCCGAGCTCACGAAAGGCGTTGCCGCAGCGGTCGACGTTCGCGGCGAGCTCGCCGTAGCTGATGCTCGTTCCCTGACAGCGGATCGCGACGGCCGATTCGCGGACGCCGCGGTGCGAATCGATGAACGTCTCGGCGGCGTTGTACCGCGCGGGCAGCTCCGTGAGCCGCGGCGGCGTTGCCATGCGGCGGATTATGTCCCCGCCCGGCGCCTCACGACGGGTTGAGCTCGACGTACGAATCCATGACCTCCGGATGCTCGCGCTGCAGCCGGTCGCGCAGACGTGCGAGGAGCCGTTCGGCCTGCCCGGCCGGGATGTCGTCACGTATGGAGACGCGCGCGAGGACGAGGAGCTGCTTCGTCCCCATCTGGACCGCCCGAAGATCGATGATCCTGTCGATCCCGGGCTCTCTCGCGATCGCTGCGCGAAGCGTCTCGATGACCTCTTCGGGCGGTGCCTCGCCGACGATGAGCCCGCGCGCGCCCCACGCGAGCTGGTACGCGACATAGATAAGGATGAGGCCGATCACTCCGCTCGCCAGGGCATCGAACCGGTGATCGCCCGTCACCACTGTCAGCCCGAGTCCGACGATCGCGGCGAGCAGTCCAGCCAGCGCGGCGCTGTCTTCGTAGAGGACGGTCCGGAGTGCGGGATCGCGCAGCTGCTGCAGGAATCGGCGCACCGGTATGCCCTCCTCGCGCGCCGCGTGCCGCACCTCGCGCACCGCGACGCTGAGCGAGAAGGTCTCGAAGACCATCGAGAGTGCGAGCACGACGAAGCCGACCCAGACCGCGCCGAGCTCCTGCGGATGCGTGAACCGCTCGTATGCCTCGTACATCGAAAAGATGCCGCCGCCGAAGAAGAGAAAGAGCGCGACGATCAGCGCCCAGAAGTAGCGCTCCTTGCCGTGACCGAGCGGGTGCCGCTCCGTCGGGGGCTGCACGCTTCGGCGGATGCCGACGTACAGAAGGATCTGGTTGACGGAGTCGGCGATCGAGTGCGCCGTTTCCGCGACAAGCGCACCGGATCCGGTGACGTACGCGGCCATGGCTTTTGTGATCGCGATCGCCAGGTTCCCCGCGAAGGCCGCGAGGACCGCGCGAGACGTTCCCTCCGACACTTACCAGCCGTCTTCGCGTTCGGGAAGGGGCTCGGGCTTGAGTGTCAGAAGCATCCGCGCGACCTCGGGCTCGCCGACCGTGAGCGTGTGTCCGTCCCACAGCGCCGGAGTCGCATGGCCCCCGATACGCACGAACTCGTCCTTGCCGTCCGTCTCCGCGTTCTGGAAGTCGATCCGCGGCTTCAGCCCGAGGTCGACGACCCGCGATCGGATGCGCGCGCTCGCCGGCTCGGCGACGCGATGGAACAGCGTGTACTCGCGGTCGCTCACTTCGCCGCTCGGGGCCGGCGGTCGTAGCCGAGCTGCGCGATCCAGTCGCGCGTATCGCCGGTGATGACGGGCGGGCGCTTCGAAAGGTCGCGCGCCCGCGTCACTCCCGACAGGAACGCGGCTGTCCGCAGCTCCAGCGCGAACTGCCGCACCCATTCATCGACCGCGTCGGCTCCGTCGAGCGCCGCCTGCAGGAGCGGCC
>DATLPP010000077.1:0-2724 GCA_035535615.1 Candidatus Udaeobacter sp. | reverse complement strand
CCGAGCTTGGGCATCTTCAGCTCGAAAGCCATGACACTTCCCCTAGTACGCGGCCAGCTCGCGCATCTTGGCCGCGATCTTCGCCGGATCGGGCATGAACCAGTCTTCCTGTGGTTTGTTGTAAGGCATCGCGGGCACTTCCGGGCCGCCGATACGCATTACCGGAGCGTCCAGATCGCTGAACGCCTCCTCCGCGATCAGCGCCGCGATCTCGGCCCCCGCGCCGAACATGCGGTTGTCCTCATACACGACCAAACACTTACCCGTCTTCCGTGCTTCCCGGAGCACCGTTCCCACGTCGAGCGGGCGCAGGCTGCGCATATCCACGACGTTCACCGAAACGCCCTGGCCGGCCAGCGTCTCGGCCGCGGCGAGGCAGTGATGAAGCATCAGGCCGTACGCGTACGCGGTGATATCCGTGCCCTCGCGCTTCACGTCGGCTGGCCCGAGCGGCACCGTGTAATCCCCGTCGGGGACTTCACCCTTCACCGTCCGGTACGTCGCCTTGTGTTCGAGGAAGATGACGGGGTCGGGATCGCGGATCGCGCTGCGGAGCATGCCGGTTATGTCGTACGGCGTCGACGGCACGACAACCTTGAGCCCGGGCACGTGCGCATAGAACGCCTCGACCGATTGCGAGTGGTAGAGCGCCCCGTGGATCGCGCCGCCCCACGGCATGCGGATCACCATGGGAACGCCCCACGCGCCGTTGGAGCGATAACGCATCCGGGCGGCCTCGTCGACGATCTGCTCGAAAGCCGGGGCGCTGAAGTCCGCGAACTGCATCTCCGCGATCGGCACGAGGCCACCGAGCGCGGCGCCGATGGCGACGCCGACGATGCTCGATTCGGCGACAGGTGTGTCGATGATGCGATCGGCGCCGAACTCTTCGATGAACCCGTCGGACACGCGGAAGACGCCGCCCCGAACGCCGACGTCCTCCCCCAGGAGGATGAGCCGCTCGTCGCGCCGGAACTCGCTCTGGAGCGTGTCGTGAACAGCCTGGACGTTCGTCTTGATCATGACCGGCCCCGCGGCGTGATCGAGGGAAAATCGTCGGGCCGCCGCTCGCGCATGAGGGCATAGACGGCCTCGAAGATGTCCTCGCGATTCGGCTTCGAGAAGTAATCTCCGTCGTTGCCGACCGCGACGCGGTTCGGCGCCGCGGTGAGCGTGCGCGGTCCAACGTCCAGGTCGTCGATCGCGCCCTGCGTCTCGACGATCTCGCGCACGATGTACGCCGACGCGCCGCCCGGCACGTCCTCATCGACGACGAGAAGCGCCCCGGTCTTCTGCACGGACTCCGCGATCGCGTGATCGCGATCGAACGGCAGGAGGGTTTGCACGTCGACGATCTCGGTCTCGATCCCGATGCGTGCGAGATCGGTGGCGGCTTCCATCGCGATGCGGCAGAGCGCACCGTACGTGACGAGCGTCACGTCCGACCCGTCGCGGATCGTCTCGGTCACGCCGAGCGGGATGGTGAACTCGCCGATGTTCTCCGGTAGGCGCTCCTTCAGCCGATAGCCGGAGAGCACTTCGATGAGAAGCGCGGGGTCGTCGCCGCGCAGCAGCGTGTTGTACAAGCCGGCCGCGCGGGTCATGTCGCGGGGCACCGCGACGTGAAGGCCGCGCAGGGAGGAGACGATCGTCGCCATCGGCGATCCCGTGTGCCAGATGCCCTGCAGCCGGTGGCCCTTGGTGCGGATGAGGACCGGCGCTTTCTGGCCGCCGCCGGTGCGCCAATGCAGGGTCGCGAGATCGTCGGACGCGAGCTCGAGCGCGTACAGCAAGTAGTCGACGTACTGGATGTCCACGACCGGACGGAGGCCGCGCAGCGCGGCGCCGATGCCCTGCCCGAGGATCGTCGCCTCCCGGATCCCCGTATCGATCACCCGTTGGTCGCCGTGCTTTGCCTGGAGTCCCTCGAAGACGAGGTTGACATCGCCGAGCTTTCCGACGTCCTCTCCGAGGATGACGATGCGCGGATCACGCGCGAGGTTTGCGTCAAAGCAGCGCAACAGAACCATCCGGCCGTCCACCGATTCCGCGTCCTCGGCGTACACGGGTGCCACGGCGCCGATGCGAAGGGGCGACTCGTCCGACCTGCTGTAGAGATGCGAGTTGAAAAGCTCGTCGCTCCGCTTGAGGTACGACTCGACGAAAGTGGCAAGCTCGCGGGCGAGATGACCGCGAAGCGCAGCGAGAGCGCGCCGCGCGGTCGACGCCACGAGCCGCCGCGTCGGTGGCTCGGTCGAGCGCAGCTCCTCCGTGACGACGTCGAGGTCGACGCCGCTCTCCGCGGCCGCCGCTTCGATGATCGCGAGGGCCTGCTCGCGATCCGCATGGATCGGGGCGATGTACGCGTCCCATGCCGCTTCGCGCGTGCGCTCGACCTCGGTGCGGGCTTCACGCTCGAGCTCGTCGAGCGCCGCCGCATCCGCGATCTCCTCACTGATGATCCACTCCCGCATCCGACGGATCGGATCGAACTCGATCTCGAACCGGAGCCGGTCCTTCGACTTGTACCGCTCGTGTGAGCCGCTCGTCGAGTGACCCTGCGGTTGCGTCATCTCGGTCACATGAACGACCGACGGGATGTGATCGCGCCGCGCGCGCTCGACCGCGATCTGATAGACGTCGCAACACGCCACGTAGTCGTGGCCCTTCACCGTGTACAGATCGAGACCGCTTCCACTCTTCTCCCGCCGGAATCCCTCGAGC
>DATLPP010000076.1:0-7111 GCA_035535615.1 Candidatus Udaeobacter sp. | reverse complement strand
CTCGGCGTCGCACATGGCGACCTCGCGCGCGTCGACCTCCTCATGGTGATGCGCGTCTACGCGACGATCGGCGGGGAGTACGCCCGCCGTGTCGTTACCTTGCATCGGCTCACGCCACAGGATGGGACCGGCCTCAGGCTGCTGCCGCTCGTCAAGCACCGCGAGGCGGCCGACGAGCACGAGCACGACGAGGATGCCGAGCTGGAGCTCGTGGCCAAGCGACGAAGTGAGGACATCGACACAGCCGCGGCCGAGCTCGAGCGGCGCACAGTGTTCCTTTGCGACCTGCTCCAGCAGCGCCGGCGCGAAATTCCGGACGTACGCGCCGCTCTGGCCGAGTACCGTGGAGAGAGAACACCGATCGATATGCGAGGAGATCCGACCGTATGACACAAGCGACGACCATCGGCGCGCTTCGCGAGACCGGCTACCGGCCGAAGAGCGTCAAGGAAGAGCTCCGCGGAAACCTCATCTCCGCGCTCAGCGGAAAACGGGAGATGTTCAAGGGCATCGTCGGCTACGAGACGACGGTCATCCCGCAGATCGAGAACGCGATCCTGTCGGGCCAGGACATCATCTTCCTGGGCGAGCGCGGCCAGGCGAAGACGCGCATCGCGCGGCAGCTCATCGAGCTGCTCGATGCCGTCGTTCCGGCGATCGCGGGCTGCGAGATAAACGACGATCCCTTCGAGCCGATCTGCGCCGCCTGCAAGTACCGCGTGGCCAACGACGGTGACTCCGTCGAGCTCGTATGGCTCACGCCCGACCAGCGGTACAGCGAGAAGCTCGCAACCCCTGACATCTCCATCGCCGATCTGATCGGCGAGGTCGACCCGATCAAGGTCGCCGAAGGCCGCTACCTCTCGGACGAGATGACGATCCACTACGGGCTCGTGCCGCGCACCCACCGCGGCATCTTCACGCTGAACGAGCTCCCCGACCTCGCCGAGCGCGTGCAGGTCGGACTGCTGAACGTCATGGAAGAGCGCGACGTGCAGATCCGCGGCTACAAGGTGCGGCTGCCGCTCGATCTCTTCGTCGTCGCATCGGCGAACCCCGAGGACTACACGAACCGCGGCCGGATCATCACCCCGCTCAAGGACCGCTTCGGTTCGCAGATCCGCACGCACTACCCGAAGGAGATCTCGACGGAGGTCGGGATCATGGAGCAGGAGCGGCAGGTCTTCGTCGACGAAGGGATCACGACGCTCATGCCCGCGTACATGAAGGAAGTTCTGGCCGAGATCTCGCAGCTCGCGCGGCGTTCGCCCGAGATCTCGCAGCGGTCCGGCGTGTCGGTCCGCGTGACGGTCGCCAACTACGAGAACCTCGCGTCGGCCGCGCTCAAGCGCGCTCTTCGCACCGGCGAGACGAGCGTCGTGCCGCGCATCAGCGATCTACCCGCCGTCGTCGCATCGACGGCAGGCAAGATCGAGCTCGAGTCCGTCGGCGAGGTCTCGGAGGAGCGAGTCATCGACCGACTCGTCCAGCGCGCGGTGCTGAATGTGTTCAACCGGACTTTCTCGCTCGTCGAGTTCGACTCGCTTCTCGCCGCGTTCCAGCGCGGCGCGACAATGCACGTCTCCCCCACGCTCTCGAGCCAGGAATACGTGAAGCAGGCGCTGCAAATACCCGGCATGAAGGGCGCCGTCGCAAAGGTCGGCGCGACCGGAAACCCGGCCGCGATCGCCGCCGCGGTCGAGTTCGTTCTCGAGGGGCTGCACCTGAACCGCAAGCTCAACAAGGAGCGTGGCGAGACCCGCTCGACCTTCCGCGCGTGATGGAGGACCCCGCTCCACAGGATTCGCGCAACGACCCGCCGGGTCTTGCGCAGCCGTTCAAGGATGTCCGGTACTCGCGCTGGGACGGCACCCAGCGGCTCGACGCACTCGAGGCGGAGGAGCTTCTCGGCGCGATGGCCGACGAGCTTCTGTCGGGCGGCGACCTCGAGGATGCCATGGCGCGCCTCTCCCGCTGGGGCATCCCCGGCCGCATGGAGGGACTGAAGGATCTGCTCGAACGCTTGCGGACGGCGAAGCAGCGCCGAGCGCAGCGGCACGATCTCTCGAAGACCTTTGACGAGCTCAAGGAAAAGCTTGAGGAGGTCAAGAAGCTCGAGCGCGACGGCCTCGATCGACGGCGAAACGCGCCTGCTCCGAACGAGCAACTGAAGGCGACGATGGAAAAGCTCGCGTCGGAACGCATGGCTCAGCTCGACGCGCTTCCCGAGGACTTCGGCCGCGCGGTGCGCGCGCTCAAGGACTACGAGTTCGTCGAGCCAAAGGCTGCCGAGAAGTACAAGGAGCTGCTGAAGGAGCTGCAGCAGCAGGTCCTCGGCTCGTACTTCAAGAACATGCGCGAGTCGCTCCAGAACCTCACGCCCGAACAGCTCGAGCGGACGCGTCAGATGATCCGCGACCTGAACCGCGCGCTCAAGGAACGTATGGAGGGCGGCGAGCCCGATTTCGAAGCGTTCCAGCGCCAGTACCCGGAGCTCGCCGGCAACGCGAAGGATTGGGACGACCTTCTGAAACAGCTCGCTCAGGGCATGGCGGCGATGCGATCCCTGTGGCAATCGATGTCGGCGGACATGCGCGACCAGCTCGAAGGGCTGCTCGGTGCGGCCTTCAACGATCCGGGCCTTCAGCAGGCAATGAACGACCTCGCCGAGACGCTCGGCGAGCTGATGCCGATGGACGGATACGACCACGCGCTCTCAGGCGACGAGCCGCTGACTTTGGCTGAGGCACTCGGCCTCATGGACGAGATGAATCAGATATCGGACATGGAAGACACCGTCCGCGGCGCGCGCAACTCCGACGACCTCGAGTCGCTCGACCGCGACCAGGTGGAGAAGCTCGCGGGCCCATCGGCCCGGCAGGCGCTCGACGAACTCCGCCGCATGACCGACCTTCTCGAGGAGGCCGGGCTCATTCGCAAGGATGGCGAGCGCTACGAGCTCACGCCGCGAGGCATCCGCAAGATCGGCCAGAAATCACTCGAGGAGATCTTCGCAACGCTGAAGAAGGACGCGTTCGGTGGGCACCGCTCGAAGGCGCGCGGCCGCGGCGGCGACCCGACGGACGAGCTGAAGACCTACGAGTTCGGCGATCCCTTCCTGCTCGATCTGCCGGGGACGGTCCGCAATGCGGTCATCCGCCAGGGCGCGAAGGTGCCGGTGAAGCTCACCCCGGACGATTTCGATGTCTACCGCACTGAGCTCGTCACGCAATCGGCGACGGCGATCCTCGTCGACGTGAGCCGCTCCATGCTGTTCCGCGGGTGTTTCCTCGCCGCAAAGAAGGTCACGCTCGCGCTCGACTCACTGATCCGCTCGACCTTCCCGAAGGATGACCTGTACATCGTCGGTTTCTCCGCGTACGCGACGCAGCTAAAGCCAGCCGATCTCCCCCGCCTCACCTGGAACGAGTACGTCTACGGCACCAACATGCAGCACGCGTTCGAGACGGCCCGGACGCTCCTCTCGCGATCGCGCGGGAAGAACAAGCAGATCATCCTGATCACCGACGGCGAGCCGACCGCGTACTTCGAGCCGGGGGCCACGTTTCCGCAGTTCAACTACCCGCCGACGAAACGCACGTTTGAGGCGACGCTCCGCGAGGTCGTCCGCTGCACCCGCGAGAGCATCACGATCAACACCTTCATGCTCGCCCGCGGGCACTACCTCGTCGACTTCGTGAATCAGATGTCGAAGATCAACAATGGGCGGGCCTTCTACGTTGAACCAGAGCATCTCGGCGAGTACGTTCTTGTCGACTACGTGTCCCACAAGAGGCGCCGCGTAGCCTGACCGTGATCAAGCGACTCGCGATCGGCGGGGCCTGCGGGATTGTATGGGGCGTCATCGCGACGGCCGTCTTCCTGGCCATGTTCCGGAGTCTGATTCCAGCACCGAGCGAGGCCGGGTTCCCGCTCGGGATCGCGTTGGTGGTCCTCTATCTCCCTTTCGTGGTCGCCGTAGGACTTGAGGTTCTGATCGGCCGGAGCGCGGAGGCGCTGGCAGAGGTAGTCGGCGTGACGGTCGCGTCAGGCGCCGGTCTGGGAATGATCCTCAGCGTGGCGATCGCCCGGGCGAGAGCTCTGACAAGGACGATCCGGCCGCGGCACTAGCTCGCCAGGCGACGACCGAGCGAGAAGAACGCCGCCCCGGCGCAGACGGCCGCGCCGATGAGCGGCCAGTGCAGCAGTCCGAGCGTGGCACCGATGAATCCAAAGCCCGCACCGACCCGGTCAAGGCCAGGCGTCGTAAGTCCGAACAGGTTGCCCGTCTGAAATGCCCACGCACTGAATGCGCCGACGAAGCCTGTCCAGGCTCCGAGGATGCCGGCGGTCGCCATTGACGAACCGCCGTCGCGCGCGAGAGCGCGACCGAGGGTCACCCACGCAACCAGTGAGACCACAGCGCCTAGCCATCCGAGCACGGGTACCTGCTCGAAGTAGCTGATCAGAACGAAGGCGGCCGTTCCGAGAACGAAGAACCAGAGAGGACGCATCAGCTGGGAGGCTAGCGGAACCGGCACCCGCGGTCCGTATCGCGCGTAACGCTCAGCGTCGCTCCAGCGCGAGACGCACCCCGAGACCGATGAGCGCCGCGCCCGAAACGCGCTCGAGCCAGCGTCGCGCGTCGCGAACGAGCGCGCCGACGCGATCGATCGCGTACGCGTACAGCGGTAGCCAGACGAGGCCGAGCACTGCGTGGATGCCGGCGAGTAGCAGCGACTTGGCCAGCACGTTGTCGCCCGGCGAGATGAACTGCGGCAGGAACGTGAGATAGAACAGCGCGACCTTCGGATTCAGCACGTTCGACAGCCATCCCTGCGCGAAGGCGGCGCGCGATGTGCGTGCCCGGCCCGCCGTGACCAGAGTGTCGCTCGCCGGCCGAAGAGAGTCACGGATCGTGCGAATCCCGAGATAGGCAAGGTATGCGGCCCCCGCGAATTTCACGACCGTGAAGGCCTCGGCGCTGGTCGCAAGGATGAGGGAGAGCCCGAGCGCCGAGGCGGTCGCGTGCACGGGCAGGCCTGCGGTGATACCGAGACTGGTGAAGAACGCAGCGCGCCTCCCATCGAGCAGCGTGACCTTTGCGACGAGCGCCATATCGGCGCCGGGCAGGATCGTCAGCAGCGCCGCGATCCCGGTGAACGCGAGGATCGAGCCGTCGAGCGTCACGCCGTTTTCGTCGGGTCGCCGGTCTTCATGAATCCCAGAACGCGACGCCAGGCATCGTCGCATTCCGCTTTGTGCTCGTTGAAGGTTCGGTCGAAGAACGAGTGCGGAGCGCCCGGATATGTGTGGATGTAATGCGGGATCTTGGCCGTGCGCAGCGCGTCGTCGAAGGCGGCGATGTCGGTCGCCGGGATTCCGGGGTCGTCGCCGCCGAACAAACCGAGGACGGGAGCGCGCATCCGACGGGCCTCCTCCGCTGGCACGGGCCAGGGATCGTTCTCGCGCTTGCCGAGCCGGCCGTAGAAGCCGACGACGCCGGCGAGACCCGGCGCTTCTGCGGACGACAGAAAGGCGATGCGTCCGCCGAAGCAGAAACCGAGCACGAACGTGCGGCGCGCTTTCGTCTCCTTTTCGAGGTGCGCGCGGCTGGCCGCGATGTCCGCGAACACCGTCTTCGGAGTCGTCTGCCGCACGTGCGGCATGTACTCGAAGTCGTCCGCGCGCCGCTCCATCCCACCCGTGCGCCCGAAATAGTCGAACGCGATCGCGTGGACGCCCGCTGACGCGAAACGCTCGACGAGCTCTTCGTAGAACGAATGCAGGCCGCGCACGTCCGGTGCGATGACAACCCCGGCATCGCCACTCGAGGCGCTCGCCAGGTACGCGCGGAACTTCGTCCCGTCGGCGCTCGTCAGGATCGCGTCCTGTCCACCCGCACCGCCCGTCATCGGCGGAAGCAGATCGGGTGGAACGTCTGGCGGGCGCGCGCCGGGTGGGTAGCACATTGCGGACCTCCTCGAAACGGTTTCCGTATGCTCGCTCAAGATGGCCGACCTCGCCGAGCGCGTCGCCGCGAAGATCGCCGAGATGGAGCGTTATCTCGCGCGGACCGGTGGGCATGTCGAGCTCGTCGACGTCGAAGATGCGATCGCGCGAATCCGCGTCTCGGTCACGCGCCCGCGTACCGGACGGCTCGTGGCGACGCTGCAGCTGAAGAGCGGGATCGAACGAGCGTTGCTCGGCGACATCCCCGAGCTCCGCGGCGTCGAGGCGGTGAACCTGCCGCCTTACACCGTGTTGGGCTGGGACCAACCCGGTTTCACCGCGGTCGAGCTGCCGCAGAAGGACGGGACCTAGAACACCGCCTTCGCGATCCGCTCGAGATCCGCCGTCGGCGGGGCGGCAGGATCGGCGCGCAGGACCTGAAGGCAAACGTGATCGGCGCCGCGCTTCCTGTGTTCGTCGATGCGCGCCTTGATCGCGCCGGTGCCGCCCCACGCAACAATGGCATCTACGAGCTTGTCGCTGCCGGCCTCGGCGAAATCCGGATCTGCCCAGCCGAGGCGCCGGAGATTGTTCACGTAGTTGTCGAGGTCGAGGTAGCGCTTCATGTGCCGGCGCGCCGTCGCGCGCGCGGTCGCTGGATCATCGCTGACCGCGGCGGCCTGTTCGACCGCAAGGAGTGGACCCGCGCCGAGCTCTTTGCGCGCGATCGACGTGTGCTCCACCGGCACGAAGTACGGATGGGCGCCGAGAGCGCGCTCGGCCGAGAGGCGGAGCATCTGCGGCCCGAGCGCCGCGAGAACGCGGGGTGGCTCGACCTTCGGTCCGGTATACGGAGCGGCGTCCATCGCGTCGAGGTATCGGCGCATGTACTCGAGCGGACGCGCGTAGCTCTGCCCGCGTGTTTTCACGGTCGGCGCGTGACTGACGCCGAGTCCGAGTAGGAACCGGTCGGGATACGCGTCGACCAAGGCACGCGCGCCGTTCGCCATCGCGACCGCATCGCGCGCCCAGATGTTCGCGATACCGGTGGCGACGACCAGCGTCTTTGTCGCAGCGAGCAAGAGGCTCGCGTGTGCGAAGGCCTCTTTACTGCCGAGGCTCTCGGGGATCCAGAGCGTCTTGAACCCGAGCGACTCGA
>DATLPP010000075.1:0-2756 GCA_035535615.1 Candidatus Udaeobacter sp. | reverse complement strand
GTGGTGACCATCCACGATCTCGCCCCGCTCATCTGGCCGGAGCACTACCTGCGGCTGCCCTACTCGCGGATCGGGCACGCCTGGCAGTACGCGCTCGCCCGGCGAGCCGATGCGGTGATCGCGGTGTCCGAGGCCACGAAGCACGACGTGATCGAGCGCCTGCGCGTCTCCGAGGAGCGCGTGACGGTCGTCCCGGAGGCGGTCGACAGCGAATTCGACCCGCCGCCTGCGGACGAGGGGCGCGCGCTCGCGAGGGCACGCTTTGCCGTGCCGGATCGGTTTGTTCTTTACGTCGGACAGTTCGACCCCCGAAAGAACGTGCGCGGCCTGCTCCGCGCGTTCGCCGCCGCGGCGGACCGCGACAAGGATCTGCGTCTCGTGATCGTCGGGGATCTCGGGAAGCTCTCGTCGCATCTGCGCGACGCGCTCGAGACCGAGCGGGTCCCCCGGGATCGCGTGATCGTCACCGGCTTCGTCGACGAGCCGACCCTCGCCGCGCTGTATGCCGGTGCCGAGTGCCTGCTCCACGCCGCGTTCCTTGAGGGATTCGGCCTCACCGCCCTCGAGTCGCTCGCGGCCGGAACGCCCGTGGTCGGGTACGCGGGGGGCGCTGTGGCCGAGGTCGTCGGCGACGCGGGAATCCTCGTCCCGAGTGGCGATGAAGGCGCGCTCGCGAATGCGCTCGGTCGCTTCCTCGATGACGAGCCGCTTCGCACGGGTCTGCGCGCCCGCACGCGCGCGAGGGCAAGCGCGTTCTCATGGGATCGCGCCGCCGACGAAACGCTCGCGGTCTATCGCAGCATCGGCGAATAACTCCCGTACTATTTAGGTCTCCACATATGTCCCGCCGTATCCCGCTTCCACGTCTGACCCGAAGGCAGCGCTCCGCGCGCTGGCAGCGGGAGCGCCGTCAGCAGGCGGTCATCGTGACCGTCTTCTCGGCCGTGCTCTTCTTCGTCCTGGGTCTGGTCAGCTGGGCCGCGAGCGACAACTACTACCAGAACAACCTCAAGCCGGCGATGAAGTTCGACGGCAAGGTCATCGCGATGCGTGACTGGACGAACGAGCGCAAGTACCAGCTGGCGCGTTTCTACGTCGAGTTCGGCGTTCCGGCCGGTTACGAAAGCGATCCGCAGATCGCCGAGCAGAAAGCTTCGTACGACCGCAGCGCGCTCGACACCCTCGAGGAGTACGCGATCCTCGAGCAGCAGGCTCGCGCGGAGGGCATCACCGTCGCACCCGAGGCCGTCGACGCGCGCTACGAAGAGGACTACGGGCAGTTCCGCAGCCGTCACATCCTGATCACGTTCGACACGGCTGCGGCCGACAAGGCGCTGGACGAGTCAAACGCGCTCGCGAAAGCGACGGCGATCCGCGATCAGCTGCGTCAGGACCCGAACAACCAGGACCTGTGGAACCAGCTCGCCAAGGACGATTCCCAGGACCCGGGGAGCGCGAACGCCGGCGGCGAGCTCGGGTGGGTCGGCAAGGGTCAGTTCGTGAAGCCCTTCGAGGACGCCGCGAAAGCACTCGCGATCGGCCAGATCTCCGATCCGGTGAAGTCCGACTTCGGCTACCACATCATCCAGGTGGAGGAGCGGCGCGGCCCCGCTGAGAACGACGTCGTCAAGCGATGGTTCGAAAGCGGCTTCACGGTGGCCGACATCAAGCGGCATTCAGAGCACGACATCCTGCGCGATGAATTCACCAAGCGGCAGCAGGCCCGCGGCGTGGTCTCGCCGACGTCGCAGGTGCACATCGCGCAGATTCAGGTCGCGACTCCGCGCCCGGTGGGTGGCGACTTCCAGTCCTTCACCGATCAGCTGAAGAAGGTCGCCGACATCGCCAAAGCGCTCGACGCAGGCACCGACTTCGCCGAGGTCGCGAAGCAGTACTCCGAAGACAGCGCGACGAAAGACCAGGGTGGCGACATGGGCTGGATCGCCCGCGGAATGCTCACCGACCTCTCGGCCGAGAACGAGCTCTTCACCATCCCTGCCGGCCAGCTGAGCCAGCAGCACAACGGGCTCACGACGACCACCTGGTACAAGGTCATCGAGAAGTCCGACTCGCGCGACCTCGACGACACGCAGAAGAAAGCGATCAACGACAACGCGTATACGTACTGGCTGAACCAGCAGAAGAAGGCGCACAACGTCGTCCGTCTCATCCCCGGCCTCGAGTTCGAGTAGCACGGCGGCGCTCGCCGCCGTCCTCGCGCGCTGGCCCGCCGGCATCGACGTCGTTCCAGCGAGCCGCCTCGACCGCTACGCGCTCTCGACGCTCCGCGCCGTCGCGATCGCTCTCGACGCACCCGTCGACTGGGCGCTGCTCCGCGGGCGTTACCCCGCCGCTCACCCTGTCACGCTCCTCGATCCCGATGGCGCGACGACAATCGCCGACGCGGAGCGCGACATCGGAACCTCACGCTTTCTCGTCCTCGCGCCACTCGAGCCGTTCGCCGACCTCGCCTCGCTCGACACCGTCATGCGCATCGCGGAGCGCCTGCGCGCGCCGGACGGCTGCCCGTGGGACCGCGAGCAGACGCACGCGTCGCTCCGGCCGCACCTGCTGGAAGAGGCCTACGAGGCGCTCGGCGCGCTCGATTCCGGGGATCCGGCGCGGCTCCGCGACGAGCTCGGCGACCTTCTGTTCCAGATAGCGATCCACGCCCAGCTTGGGCGTGAGGAGGGTTCGTTCGACGCGAACGAGGTCGCGCGCCGGCTGAACGAGAAGCTCATTCGCCGCCACCCGCA
>DATLPP010000074.1:0-6010 GCA_035535615.1 Candidatus Udaeobacter sp. | reverse complement strand
AGGATCTCCTGCGCGCGCCTTCGTTCGTTGACGGGCACGAAGACGATGCGGCGTCCCACGCTCGTCGTCATCCCGACAGCGCCGCCCATGCTGTTGTCGAGACCGATGCGGGGGTGAAGTCCCGCAGCGCGCAGAGCGGAGGCCGCAACCTCGGCGTCCATGTGGTTCACCGCGAAATGCACCGCGACTTCGTTCATGTCCCTGTCACTGCGGTGAACGCTATGCGAATCGCGGCGAGCATCACGATCGCCGCCAGTAGAGCGAGCAGCGCCCGGGGCTGCGTGCGGACGCTCACCGCCGCACCCATCGGAGATGCGACCAGCGCCGAGACGAACACGACGGCCGCGAGAGGTGGATCGATCTGCGCGGTCGCGGCCTTTCCGATGAGCGCGGCGACCGCCGCGAAGAGCCCGATGCCGAGCGACGAGCCGATGGCGATGCGCGGAGGCACGCGCAGGAGGTAGACGAGCGCGGCGATGATGAAGGCGATGCCTCCGATCCCGACCATGCCGCCAAAGAACCCGAGCACGAGCGCGATCGGTATGGCGAGCCGGGGATCCGCGCGGATCTCGTCGGCGAGCTCATCGCGCGGCCTCACCGGAAGGAGGAGCATCACCCCGCCGGCGAACGCGAGGATCGCGAAGACGATGAGGATGACGTTATCCGGTGTGTCGCGAGAGATGAACGCGCCGACGAGCGATGCGATCGCGCTCGGCGGTCCCATGAGCCGAACGAGCCGCGACGACACATTCCCGTACGAGCGGTGGCGCAGCACGCCGAGCACGCTCCCCGAGATCGCCTGGACGATCGTGAGGCCGGTGACGATCTTCACCGGAATGGCGGCGCCGCCCACGACCGGCGGGAGATAGAGAAGGAGCGGCGTCAGGACCAAACCGCCGCCGATCCCGAGAAGGCCCGAAAGGAACGACGCCACCAGTCCTGCGATCGCGGTGATGGCCTCATCCGACATCCGCACCTATATATAGGAGACTTAGCCAGACCGCGGTGTGCGAAGCGCTCGACGTTCGTTAGCATCCCGTGATCAGGTCGCAGGGGAGGCTCGCCATGAGGTTTCGTTTGTTCGCCCTCACCGCCGCTGTCGCGGTACTGCTGGCCGCGTGCGGCGGCGGCACTCCGGGTACCCAGCCATCGGCTTCCACAGGGCCGAAGGCGGATATCAAAGTGGGCCTCGCGATCTCGCTCACCGGCGCCGCGAACATCTACGGGCCGGCGCAGCAGAACGGCGCCAAGCTCGCAATGGAGCAGATCGACGCGGCCGGCGGGATCGGCGGCGCGAAGATCGCGCTCGTCGTCGAGGACGACGCGTCCGCTCGCGACCAGGGCATCACCGTGTTCCGCAAGCTCATTAACGACGACAAGGTCGCGGCGATCCTGGGCCCGACGCTCTCCGGCGTCGCCGCCGGCGCGCATCCGGTCGCGCAGCAGGCCGGCACCCCGGTCGTCGCGATCTCGAACACCGGTGTCGGCATCGTCGGCAAGTGCGACTACGGCGCGTGCGACTGGATCTTCCGCGCGTCACTCGGCGAGGAGACCGCGCTTCCGGCGGCGCTCAAGGCGGCCAAGGACAAGCTGTCTCTAAAGAAGGTCGTGCTCATGTTTGAGAGCGACCAGAAGTTCGCGTCGGATGGCGCGGAGATCTTCAAGAAGGCGGCGGCGGACAATGGCATCACGATCGCGCGAACGATTCCGTACAAGACCGCCGACGTCGACTTCTCCGCCTTCGTCACCCAGGCGAAAGGCGAGAGCCCCGACGCGATACTCGCTTCGGGGCTCGCCGGGACGGCCTCGAAGGTGCTCATCGAGGTAGGAAAGCAGTTTCCGCAGGGTCTCCGCGTCGTCGGCTCCAACGGCTTCAACTCGCCGGCCGTCATCACGGCGGCCGGCGCCGCCGCGCCGAACATGATCGTTGGCACCGCCTGGAATAAGGCGTCGACCGACAAGACGAACACGGATTTCGTGAAGGCCTTCAAGGACAAATACGGCTCGGACCCCGACCAGTTCGCGACGCAGGCATATACGGCGATGATCGTTCTGGCCGACGCGATGAAGCGGTCCGCCAACGCCACCGACAAGGCCGCGCTCAAGAAGGCGCTTGAGGGCACGAAGGACCTCGCGACGCCGCTCGGAGCATTCAGCTTCACCGCGGAGCACGACGTGAAGCAGCCGGTCTTCGTGATGACGGTGAAGGATGGTGCGTTCGTCCCGTTCAACTAATCAATCTCTGGGGTCTTCGTCTAGCCTGACGCGCGTTGGCCGAGCAGCTCTATAACGCGATCTTCGTCGGCAGCATCTACGCGCTGTTCGCCGTCGGTTTCGCGCTCGTCTTCTCCGTCCTCGACATCCTGAACCTCGCGCATCCGGTGGTGTTCATGCTCGGGGCGTTCGTCGCGCTCTTCTTCATGTCGACCTTCGGCGTTCCCGCGGCGCTCGCGGCGGTCGCGGCCTTCGTGCTCACCGGAGCCTTCGGGATCTTTCTTGACCGAATGGCGTTCGCGCCGCTGCGCCGGCGCGGCGCGCCGCCACTCTCGGCGATGATCTCAAGTCTCGGGTTCGCCATCGTTGTGATCAGGCTCATGGAGCTGCGCTACGGGCCGGATCTTGTGAGCTACCCGGCGGGGAGCCTTCCGCAGACCGTGATCCAGATCGGAGACGCGCGCCTGGACGGGCTTCGGCTTCTCATCATCGGGCTCGCGATCATCCTGATGGCCGCGCTCACGTACGTTGTCCGTGCGACGCAGCTCGGGCGCGACATCCGCGCGTTGGCCGAAAATCCGCGCGCCGCTCGGCTCCTTGGCGTCGATGTCGACCGCGCCGTCGCCGCGACGTTCTTCATCTCATCGGGGCTCGGCGGGCTCGCGGGAGCGCTGCTCGGCTTCGCATACAACGCCATCTATCCGCAGATGGGCACGCCGTACGAGCTGAAGGCCTTCACGGTGATGGTCGTTGGTGGGATGGGCAGCCTTCCCGGCGCCGTGCTCGGCGCGTACATCCTCGGCATCGGCGAGATCGCCGCGCTCGTCTTCCTTCCTGCCGAGTTCGCGGAGCTCCGCGATGCCCTGGCGTTCGGTCTCCTCTTCCTCGTACTGGTGATCCGGCCGCGCGGTCTTCTCGGGCACCGCACAGCGGACCGGGCGTAATGGACGCGATCGTCGATTTCTTCCGCGTTTATCAGACGACGATCGGCGTCATCGGCATCAACGCGCTCCTCGCCCTCTCGGTCTGGCTCACCCTCTACGCGGGACAGCTCACGCTCGGCAACGCCGCGTTCATGGCGGTCGGTGCGTATGGCTCGGCTCTGCTCGGGATGCGCGTCGGCGTGCCCTTCCCGCTGGGACTCGCCCTGGGCGCCGCGCTCTCCGCCGCGCTCGCGCTCCCTCTGGGTCTCGCCGTCTTCCGCCTACGCGGCGTCTACCTCGCGATCGCGACGATCGGATTCGGCGAGATCGTGCGCGTCGTCCTGCTGACGCTGCCGTTCACAGGGAAGGCGCTCGGCCTGAACGGCATCCCGCCGATCACGGAGCTCTGGCACATCTATCTGTCGCTGGCGGTGGTCGCCTACGTGTTGTGGCGAGTGCAGCAGTCGACGGTCGGGCGGGCGTGGGCCGCGATCCGCGAGGACGAAGTCGCCGCGGCGAGCCAGGGCATTGCCGTCCGCCGCTACAAGCTCGCCGCGTTCGTTGCCGGGGCGGCGCTCGCGGCGTGGGCCGGTGGCCTCTCAGCGCATCTCAACTTTTCGATCGAGCCGGGTGACTTCGGCTTCACGCGCGCGGTCCAGATCCTCGTCTTCGCGGTGGTCGGCGGAACGCCCAGCGTCGCCGGGCCGATCCTCGGCGCGGCGCTGCTCACCGCGCTTCCTGAAATCCTCCGGCCGCTCAAGGAGTACCGCGACATCTTCGCCGGGCTCATCTTGATGGCCGTGATCATCTATTTGCCGCGTGGGCTGGTGACGCTGGCCGAGCTGCGAAAGACGCGACGCCTGCAGGAGATCGGGGTGGCCGATGTTGCTTGAGTGCGACCGGATCTCCAAGCGCTTCGGCGGGGTTCACGCGGTCGCGGACGTCGACCTCGCGATCGCGCCTGGTCAGGTCTTCGGGCTCATCGGGCCGAACGGCGCCGGCAAGACCACACTCGTCAACCTCATCAGCGGTCACCTCCGCGTCGACAGCGGCGCGATTCGATTCGCCGACGCTGATGTCACCGGCCTCGCGCCGCACGCGCTCACCGGGCGCGGCATCGCGCGAACCTTCCAGGGCGTGCGTCTCTTCAAGGGGCTCACGGTCCTGGAGAACGTGCTCGTCGGGCGGCACGCGCGCATGCGTTCGGACGTACTGCGACGGCTCTGGCCTCGGGGCGCTCCGGACCGCGCCGACCGGGAACGTGCCCGCGAGCTTCTCGAGCGGCTCGGCCTCGGCCTGCCGGACGCTCTTGCTGGTGGCCTCGCGTACGGCGACCAGCGCCGTCTCGAGATCGCACGAGCGCTCGCGTCCGAGCCGCGCTTGTTGATCCTCGACGAGCCTGCCGCAGGGATGAATCCCCCCGAGTCCGCGCGCCTTCGGGAGCTGATGCGCGCACTCGTGGCGGAGGGACTCACGATCGTCCTTATCGAACACGACGTGCGGCTCGTGATGGGCACCTGCGAGCGCGTCGCTGTACTTAACTTCGGGCGGAAGATCGCCGAGGGCACGCCCTCTGAGATCCAGGGGAGTGTGGCCGTGCGCGAGGCCTATCTCGGCGGCGAGGACGCGGCATGAGCAGGGCGCTGCTCGAGGTCGAAGATCTGCGCGTCCGGTATGGCGCGGTCGAGGCGGTGCATGGCGTGTCCTTCGCGGTGAATGCCGGCGAGGTCACCGCGCTCATCGGCGCGAACGGGGCGGGGAAGTCGAGCACGCTCGCCGCGATCAGCGGTCTTGTCCCGGCTGACGGCCGCATCCGATTCGACGGGCGCGACATCGCGGGCGCGCCCGCGCATTCGATCGTGCGCGCCGGGATCGTCCAGGTGCCGGAGGGGCGCGAGATCCTGGCGCGGATGACCGTCGAAGAGAACCTCCTCATGGGACTTCGCGGCCGCCACCGCAGGGGCCTCTCCTCCGCGTACGAGCGATTCCCGATCCTGCGGGAGCGCCGTGCATTGCTCGCGGGGAGTCTCTCCGGTGGAGAGCAGCAAATGCTTGCGATCGCGCGCGCGCTTCTCGCACGGCCACGACTGCTTCTGCTCGATGAGCCCTCGCTGGGACTCGCCCCGCTGATCGTGAAACGAGTCTTCGACACGCTCGCCGATCTGAAGCGACAAGGCGTCACCATGCTGCTCGTCGAGCAGAACGCGTTGCGCGCGCTTCGTCTCGCGGATCGGGCGTATGTGATGGAGCTCGGTCGCCTGGTGATGGACGGGACCGGGCAGGAGCTCCTCCGCGACGAGGGCGTCGCGCGCACGTATCTGGGCGGCTGAACCTAGAGAAAATCCGGCGATGGTCTGTAGGTCAGCTGCCGTAGCTGTGGAGTTTCCCTCGCTAGACAGCAAATCTGCCCAGGGCCCCTGTTCGTCCGGCTCAATAACCGCTTAAGGCAAGGGCAACCGCGATGCCATCTCCTTGTCCGTTGGTGGTCGGCCTCAGCCGACGCGGGAGGAGAAACATGAGACGACTCGTGGTCACCTTCGCTATAACCGTCGCACTGACGCTTGCGACGGCGTTACCTGGACGAGCCTTTGGTTTGACCCAAGCGACGGTTAACTGCACCGACGGCACAAGCTTCAGCGCCAGCGTCAATGCGGACACGCTTACCGGGCTGCAGCAGGCCCTCGAGGCGATGACGCTCTATCCCGCGGGCCTCAGCTGCACGCTCAGCACCGCTCCGGTCCTGACCGCGATCGGCGGCGTCGCCGCCGCGTGGGAGTCCAGCGGATTCGTCGTGGGGGGTGGACGCTTCCAGATGGACTGCCCGAGCGGCGGCGGTACCTTCTGGACGAACTTCGGTCTCAGTGCGCACAACG
>DATLPP010000073.1:0-4095 GCA_035535615.1 Candidatus Udaeobacter sp. | reverse complement strand
CTCTGGGTCGACGGCAAGATCTACTTCACGAGCGGTACCCGGACACGTAAGGGTCGGAACCTTGCCGCGAATCCCGCCTGCGTCTTCTCGGTCTCGCTCGCCGGCATCGACCTCGTCGTCGAGGGCAGCGCGGTCCGCATCACCGATCGGCCGACGCTCCTGCGTCTCGCCCAGCGGTACGCCGCCCAGGGCTGGCCCGCGAGCGTCAGGGGCGAGGCACTCACCGCCAAATACAGCGCGCCGAGTGCCGGACCGCCGCCGTGGAATCTCTACCTCGTCAGACCGACCACGGCGTTCGGCGTAGCCACGGCCGAGCCATGGGGAGCGACGCGGTGGCAGTTCGAAACACGCGGTGGCGACCAGACCTAGAGGCCCCTCATGAATGCGAACGGCGGAAGGACGAAGACGTAGTTCCGACCGTTGACGGTGGCCAAGAGCTCGAGGCCGATCTGATCGCCATCGGGCTACTCCGGTCCCGGGCCGATATCCATCGGCCACCGTCTGCGTCGCATACGTCGGGGGACGGCGTCTCCACACATCGTTCCCGTGGGTCGCTCGGAAACACGTGAACACGGGCTCGCCGAGGGCCTCGCGCGAAGACGCGGAAGTTGACGCCACGACGCTGAGTGGATGACGACCCGCCCACGCCGGGTCGGATAACGACTGCGGTTCCCAGCACCGCGAGCACCAGAACCCCGACAACGGCGGACGAGCGAGCGGATCCAACG
Source organism: Candidatus Udaeobacter sp. (assembly GCA_035535615.1). Taxonomy (GTDB): domain Bacteria; phylum Chloroflexota; class Limnocylindria; order P2-11E; family P2-11E; genus 3-1-20CM-2-70-9. The sequence goes on along the minus strand of DATLPP010000073.1, from coordinate 3,367 downwards.
CGGCCACCTCTCAATCCGACACTCGGAACGCGTATGCTCCGCGCGGCCCGGGGAGGATGCGCGCTTCCAAAGTTCGCGACCCGGACCTTCGCACGTCGGTGTGAGCGTGGCGGAGGAGGGACTGCATGGCTGCAAGGGCGGCACGAACGGCCAGAACGCCGGAACCGCCGGCGATTCTCGAGCGGTTATTCAAGCTTCGCGAGAACTCGACCACGGTAAGCACCGAGGTCATCGGCGGCGTCACGACATTCTTCGTGATGGCCTACATCATCGCGCTCAACCCGATCATCCTGAATTACGTCGGCAACACGGCACTGCAGGGCAAGAACCTCGGTCCGGGATTCGCGCCGACGGTCGCGATGACCGCACTCTGCGCCGGCGTCCTCACCATCGCGATGGGCCTCTACGCGAACAGGCCGTTCGCGATGGCGGCGGGCCTCGGCCTGAACGCGGTGGTCGCGTACCAGCTCGTCCTTGGTACGCCGCCGCTGCCCTGGCAAGCCGCCATGGGCATCATCCTCATGGAAGGCATCGTCATCACCGTGCTGGTCCTGAGCGGCCTGCGCGAGGCGATCCTCAACGCGATCCCCATGCCTCTGAAGCAGGCGATCGGCGTGGGCATCGGCCTGTTCATCCTTCTCATCGGACTGGTGAACGCGGGCTTTGTGACCCGCGGCGTCGGCACGGTGGTCACGTTGTCGCCTCTCAACACGGGGCCGATCCTCACGTTCGTCATCGGACTGATCATCACGCTCGCTCTGTTCGCTCGCGGCGTGCGGGCGGCCCTACTGCTCGGCATCGTCGGAACGACGATCGTCGCCGGTCTCCTTCACGCGGTGGTCTCGACGTACGTACCTTCCACGGCTCCGGGCACGGCGGTGCTCCCCTCGTCGTGGTTCGAGATGCCAAACCTCGCCAACGCGTTCAGCGGGCTCAATTTCAGCGCGTTCGCGACCATCGGCGTCCTCGCGACACTCCTCGCCGTCTTCACGATCATGCTGTCGGACTTCTTCGACACCATGGGCACCGTCGTCGGCATCAGTGGACAAGCCGGCTGGCTCGACAGCAAAGGCCGGCTCCCCGGAATCCGCAGGATCCTTGTCGTCGACTCGATCGGTGCGGCGTTCGGCGGCCTGATGGGCGCGTCGAGCAACACGACCTACATCGAGTCAGCTGCGGGCGTCTCGTCCGGTGCGCGGACGGGGCTCGCGAGCGTTGTCACCGGCATCCTGTTCCTCGCCGCCATGTTCATCGCCCCGGTCGTGGCTGTGATCCCACCCGAGGCGACCGCGCCTGCTCTGGTCATCGTTGGATTCTTGATGGCGGGCATCGCATCGAAGATCGACTTCAGCGATCTCGAGCTGGGTCTCCCCGCCCTGCTCACGATCGTCATCATGCCGTTCACGTATTCGATCACCAACGGCATCGGCGCTGGATTCATCACCTACGTTTTCATCAAGCTCGCACGCGGCAAGGCGAACGAAGTACATCCCCTCATGTGGGGCGTCGCGATCGCCTTCCTTCTCTACTTCGCGCAGAACGTCTACGCCAGCGCATTCGGCGTGGGTGGGTACCGCGAGTAGCGTTCGGTCCGGCACCTAAAAGGAGAGGCCCTGCCGCAACCGGCAGGGCCTCTTTCTATGCTCAACACGTGGAACCACGCGCGGCGGTCCGCGAAGCGCTCGAGCGCGGCGAGCCCGCCGCGCTCGTCACGGTCACGGCGCTCGAGGGAAGTCCGCCCTCACGTGAGGGCATGGCGCTCGGCGTTCTCGAGAGCGGCGAACGGTTCGGCAGCCTAGGGTGCGACGGATTCGACGAGTCCGGCGAGCGGGACGCGATGCGCGCACTCCGCGAGCGCGTCCGCCTCGAGCGCACGTACGACTGGGACGACGCGTCGCGCGTTCGCGTGGAGATCCGCCCGTTCGCGCCTGGGGAAACGGTCCCTGGATCGACCGCGCGGCCCGAGCTCATCGTCATCGGCACGGGTCCGGTCGGACGCGCTCTCGCTGCCATCGGGAAGGTTCTCGGGTTCACGATCCGCGCGGTGTCACTCGGCCCGTCCGACGCGCCGGAGCCGGACGAGCGCATCGTCGTGCGGAACGCGAAGGAGCTCACCAGTCTGCGCCTCGGGCCCGAGAGCTACGTCGTCATCGCCGGACACGACCGCGAGTTCTCGCAGGCCGCGCTGCGCATCCTCCTGCTGTCGGACGCGCCCTACCTGGGGATGATGGGCAGCCGTCGTCACACCGGTGGCCTGCTCGACGAGCTGCGCGCGGCGGGCGTCTCCGATCGATCGCTCGCGCGCGTGCATACACCGGTCGGTCTCGACCTCGGGGCGCAGACGCCGGAGGAGATCGCGCTCGCGGCGATCGCGCAGATCGTCGCCGTGCGAAGGGGAAGAAACGGGTCGCCTCTCGCCTGAAACGCGCGTCGCGGGTAGACTCGCTCTGGGTTTGGTGACCTCACGGGGAGGTCGCATAGTTGGCCTAGTGCGCGGGTTTGCTAAACCCGTAAGGATGCCGTAAGGCGCCTTCGAGGGTTCGAATCCCTCCCTCCCCGCCGTGTGATGCGAGATCCGAAACCGCCATCGCCAGAACACAACCTGGGTCGGCTCTTCGTTCGCAACTCATTGGCTGGTAAGAGACTTACCACTGGGTGGTAAAACCGTGCAAACCAAAGGGCCACCTAGTCCAGCGGCCGCACGACGAGACCCGCAGGCACCTTCGGAAAGAAATACGTCGTCTTCTGCGGGAGTCGCTCACCGGCGTCGGCGACGCGACGCAGCGTTTCCGGATCGACCGCTCGCAAGAGCAGCGCGGTCGCGCCCGCTTCGGTCGCCGCGAGCGCGGCTTTGGTGTCGTGCTCGTACGCGATCTCGGCTCCGGAGTCGCGCACATCGCGCAGCAGTAGCTCCTCTGCCTGCGCCACCGGCAGATCGCGCCACGCGGCCTTCACGCCACTGAGATCCGCGTCCACTTTGAGCTGCAGCTGTTCGTACCGTCCATCGCGCACGACGACGATCCCCGGCTGAATGTCGCCGATGGCGCCCGCGTCGATCGGCGATCGCTCGAAATAACGGTCGATCGCGCGATCGAGCGCGCCGTTTCCGCGCACGACGCGATGCGTCGCGAAGATGCGTAGCCCGGGATCGTCCGCCGCACAGAGGTACGCGAGGACGTAGCCGATGGGTGCGTCCGCTGCCGCGCCAGCGCCACGTTCGGCGAGGTACGCGAGAGCCGTCTCATAGCGGTGATGCCCGTCCGCGATGTACACGCGACGCTTTGCGAGAGCCTCTCGAAACTCGCCGATTCCCATCCGGTCGCCGATGGCCCACACGCGGTGCTGGTCGTCGCCGACCGTCGCTTCG
>DATLPP010000072.1:0-2387 GCA_035535615.1 Candidatus Udaeobacter sp. | reverse complement strand
CGCGGCGACCTCATCCGGAAGAACGGCCCGATCTTCGTCGAGGAGGGCAAGGCCGTCCAGCGTTTCGCATCGTCGTCGGTGCGGGTCGTCGTCGTCGGCAATCCGTGCAACACCAACTGCCTCATCGCGCGCGCGAACGCGCACACGATCCCGGACGATCGCTGGACCGCGATGACCCGACTGGATCAGAACCGCGCGCGTTCGCTGCTCGCCATCAAAGCCGGCGCGCGCGTTCGCGATGTGAAGAAGCTCGCGATCTGGGGGAACCACTCGACGACGCTGTACCCCGACTTCACGAATGCCGAGGTCGCCGGCAAGCCCGCCGATCAGGCAGTGGACCGCAAGTGGCTGGAGACCGAGTACATCCCGCTGGTGCAGCAGCGCGGCGCGGCCGTCATCGCGGCGCGGGGCGCATCGAGCGCGTTCTCAGCGGCCCAGGCACTTATCGATCACGTGCGCTCGCTCGTCACGCCGACGCCGAAGGGCGACTGCTTCTCGGCAGCGATCGTGAGCGATGGCAGCTACGGCGTGCCGAAGGGGCTCGTCTCGAGCTTCCCGCTCCACTCGAAGGGCGACGGCGCATTCCAGATAGTCCCGAACGTCCCGCTCGACGAGTTCGCGAAAGGGAAGATCGCCGCGACCGTCGCCGAGCTCGAGAAGGAACGCGACCTCGTGAAGGACCTGCTCGCGACCTAGTAGGGCAGCATCCCAAACGCGACGAAGCCGACGCGTATGTCGAACTCTTCGGTGACCGGCTCGCTCGCCACCGTCGTCGGATGCATCCGCGCGGCAAGCGCCATGCGCGTGATCGCGCCGTACGTGCCCGTCGCGTAGATGCCGTTGTCCTGCTGGAAGCTGCTAACGGCATCGAGCGTGATGTCGCCGTAATAGCCGGTCACCGTGTCCATGTACCCGAGCTGCTGGAGCGCGGTCTGGAGGCGCGCGACGTCGCCGTTCTCAGCTTCCAGATCGAGGTCCTGCAGCGGTACGTCGGCCGGAGCGGCGAGGACCGCCTGGACGAGCGCGGACGCGGTGACGTCATCGTACGAACCGGTCTGCGGAAGGACGTGCGCTACCTGGAACGCGGTGAGTGCCTCCTCGGTCAGCGGGCCGTACCGGCTGCCGCCGCCGGCGACCTCACCGGAGTCCATGAAGCCGAGGTACGCGAGATCCCACTGGAGGAGCAGCACCTCGTCGCTGATGTTGTCGAACTCGAGGCCGGCACTTGGGACGTAGCCCTGGTCCGCGACCGTGCGAACCCTCGCGCGGGCGACCGGCTGCGCGCGCTGCTGCCAGGAGCAGGCGTTCACGAGCGACATGTAGTAGTTCCAGTTCCACGTCGGGCCTGGGTCGCTGTGATCGGTGCCCGGAACCTCGTTGTGGCCGATGATGTGCGCGCGGTCGGTCGGGATCCCATAGCGCTTCGCGATCGCGCACACGAGAAGCGCCGAGCTCCGGTACTGCGCGTTGGTGTGCGGGATCGCGTGGCGCGGGTCGTACTCGTGCTCGATGCCGATCGACCAGGGATTGGCCGCGCGCGCCTGGTACGCGGTGTCGCCCTCGGCCACGAATTGCATGATGCCGCCGTCCCACGCGCGAACGAGGTAGTGCGCGCTCACGCGGGAACGGGGATTCTGGAACCAGTTCGTGGCTGAGAGCCAGGTCCCATCGGTCTCGTGGATGACGATCGCGCGGATCGGCTCGGTGCGCCCAACGTCGTAATTGCCGCGTGCCGCGGGGACGTATTGGATGGGCGGGTAGTAGTCCGGCGGCGCGGCAAGCGCAGGCGATGGCGCAAGCAGCGCGAACGCGAGAACAATGGGGACGACCGCAACCCAACGCATCGGCAGGAGCGTGCAAGTTACTTAGCGGCCGTTGGTTGCGACAAGGTCACAGGTACTCATGTCCTACGCGCGTTACGCCGCGGTCTCGAACTCGCGTCTCTCATTGGTTTCGGAAACGCCGCGGTCGCTTGCAATTCGCTCGGCGTGCGCGGGCACGCAACCTTAGGCGTCCAAGAGGTCCGTCGCTGTCACGCCGGCGTAACGCCGCACAACGAGAAGTAACGCCGCTGTAACGCAGGACCGAATGTCGCCTCAATAGACGAAATCAAGAATCGATGACATGAGCGACCTTCCCCAGTTACGGCTCGGGCTTGCCGGCGCGGCGGTCGGACTGGCGATGGGCGGATTCATCGTTCTCGCTCCGGCGATAAGACCCCCGCCGCCGCGCGGTGCGATCACCGCGCCGACGAGCGCGCCCGCTCTGAGGACGGCGACCCCGATGACGAACGCATTGCCGAACATGACTTCGGCGCCGGCGCCGTCCGAGACGGCGGTTGAAGGGAGCGAAGCAAGTCCCACCGAAATCGACCCGGCACCTCAACC
>DATLPP010000071.1:0-7055 GCA_035535615.1 Candidatus Udaeobacter sp. | reverse complement strand
TACGCGTACGCGACGTCCTTCGGCTCACCGAGGCGACGGATCGGCGTTCGTTCGACCATCGTCGCGAGGATCTTCTCCGGCATCTGACGCACCATCTCCGTCCCGATGAATCCGGGAGCGACCGCATTCACGGTGATCCCTTTTGGTCCGAGCTCCCGCGCCCAGACCTTCGTCATGCCGATGACCGCTGCCTTTGTCGCGACATAGTTCGTCTGTCCGAAGTTCCCGTAGAGGCCGACGACCGACGATGCATTGAGTATTCGACCCGAGTGCTGTCGGATCATCGTCGGCGCGACCGCCTGCGTACACGCGAAGACGCCGCGAAGGTTCACCGAGATCACCGCATCGAAGTCCGCTTCGCTCATGACGCCGGTGATCTCGTCACCTTTCGACTTCACGAGCTGCGCGTCGCGCAGGATCCCCGCGTTGTTCACGAGAACGTCGATGCGTCCATGCTCCTTCGCCACCACGGCCGCGGCCTTCGCCGCCGCGGTGACGTCGGTGACGTCCACGCGCGCGTCGGCGCCCTCCGCGACGTCCCACGTGACGACAGTTGCGCCGGCCTCGCGGAACACCCGCGCCGTCTCGGCGCCGATCCCGCGTGCGCCGCCGGTCACGATCGCGATCTTCCCGTCGAGCCGGAACATCACATGCCGGAGTCTTCCGGCTGTTCCTCCCAGCCCTCGTCTGATTGGAGCTCGTTCTCGTAGATCTCGGGCTCGAGGCCGATCGATTCGATGACGGCCACGAGCCCGTTTCGCTGCTCCGGCGGCGTCGTGTGGATCCAGCCGCGGATCACATCGTCGACGGTCACGCTGGCCGCGCCGCGCTCGCTCGCGACCGACTCGGCCTCGTCATGCGCAGCGGCCTTCGCGAGCTCGCGGATCGTGTCCGGCACCATGCGACAGAGGGTCGCGAGGACTCCTTCGGCTGACTCCTCCCACTCCATCAGGCGATCGCGTCGATGCCGGTGGCGAAGCGGCCGATGATCAGCTTTTGGATCTGCGTCGTGCCTTCGTAGAGCCGGTTCACGCGGGCATCGCGCCAGTAGCGCTCGACGGGGAACTCGTCGGAGAAACCGTAGCCGCCGTGGATCTGGATCGCGTTGTCGGCGGCGCGCTGCGCGGCCTCGGACGCGTAGAGCTTCGCGATGCTCGTCTCGCGCGTGTTCGGCCGCCCTTTGTCCTTGAGGTCGCCGGCGCGCCACACGAGAAGCCGCGCGGCCTCGGTCTCGACCACCATGTCGGCGATCATCTCCTGCACGAGCTGATGGCCGGCGATCGGCTTGCCGAAGCTCTTGCGTGTCGTCGCGTACTGCACCGACGCGTCGATGCAGGCCTGCGCGACGCCGACGGCCCCGGCCGCGACCGAGTAGCGGCCCGAGTCGAGCGCGGTCATCGCGACCTTGAATCCCTCGCCGACCTCGCCGAGACGGTTCGCGTCCGGAACGCGAACGTCGTCGAGGATGAGCTCGCTCGAATCCGACGAACGCAGGCCCAGCTTCCCGTGCAGCGCCTGGCTCCCGTACGACTGGCGGTCGCGCTCGAGGACGAACGCGGTGATGCCCTTGGCCTCTTTCGCGGGATCGGCCTGCGCGAAGACCAGCGCGAGCTTCGACACCGAGCCGTTGGAGATCCACATCTTTCGGCCGCGAAGCATCCACGAGTCGCCGTCGCGCTTCGCGGTCGTGCGCAGCTTCGTCGCGTCGCTGCCGACCTCGGGCTCGGTGAGCCCGAAGCATCCGATGATCTCGCCCTTGCAGAGCGACGGAAGCCAGCGCTGCTTCTGTTCCTCCGTCCCAAACTTGAGGATCGTCATCTCGACGAGCGAGATCTGGACGGAGAGCGTCGTTCGCACCGACGAGTCAGCGCGACCGACTTCCTCGGTCACGAGTGCGTGCGACACGAAGTCCAGCCCGATGCCACCGTATTTCTCCGGCACCGGTCCGCCGAGGAGTCCGAGCGGCGCCATCTTGCGCAGGATGTCTTTCGGGAAGATCTCACCGCGGTCGCGCTCGCGCGCCCCCGGTGCGATCTCCTTGTCCGCGAAATCCTTCGCGAGCTTGCGGATCGATTGCTGCTCGGATGTGAGGTCGAAGTCCACGCGGCTCCTACGCCGAGGCGCGCTGCGCGGAGCGCTCGCGGATCGCGAGCAGCGCGTCGATCTCGCCGATGTGCCCCAGGCATCCCTGGAGGATCCCGGTCGCGCGGCGGACGGCCTTCGCGGCGGCCTCGTCGTCCGGAAGCGCACGGAGACGCTGTGCCAGCGGAGCGACGACGGATTCGACGTACCGCAGCAGATCCGGCGCGGAGAGGCGGGGGATCGCGAGGACTTCCTGGAACGTGTACCCGCTCAGGACGCCGAGCCCGTCGTCACCGATGCCACGCGGGTCGTAGCCGGTCCGCTCGGCCCAGCCATCGGTGAACCATCGCTCGGTCGAAGGCTGGGTGCCCGCGAGGAACCGTGTGAGCACGTCGATCCATCGCGCCATGTGCCATACCGTCTCGCGAACGTTGTTTCCGCGGTCGTCCGCGCGCCACTCGAGCGCTTCCTCGTCCTGGTCCTTGACCCGACGGCGCAGTCCAGCGCCGACGTCCTCGAACCATTTCGCCATGAGCTCCGTGTCGCGCATGGCCCGAGTCTATGGTGTGGCGATGACCGACGATCGTCGCCGTCAGTTGCGCGAGGACGAGCTCGCGCGCATCGCGAGCGCGATCGACCCGCGCGCGCGTGCCGTGCAATCCGCGCCGCTGCTCGGCGGGCTCGACGCCGCGACGTACGCGCTCGACCTCGATGTCGCCGGCGAGCGTCGCGAGCTCGTCGCGCGCATCTTCACCTTCCCGCGGCACCGGGACGGCGCGTCAGCGCGGCGGTACTGGCGCGCGATCAGCGGGATCCCGACAAACGCGCCGTTGCCGATCCCTCGCCCGGTGCTTCTCGACGCCGAGGGCGCGCTCGTCGGCCTGCCATGCATGGTCATGACGCGGCTGCCCGGCGCGATCCTTGCTCGTCCCGCGAACGAAGCCAGCTGGATCGATCAGCTCGCCGATGCCGTTGCGTCGATCCATGCGGTGGACGTGAACACCCTCGCCGCGGACTACCCTCGCGCCCCCGAGCCGATCGAGCTCGTCAAGACACGCCTGGAGTACTGGGCTCCGAAGATCCTCGAGGATCTCTGGCGTGAAGTCGCCGAGGCGTTGCGGTCGGCGGCGCCGCGCCTGATCTCCAACGGCATGGTCTTGACGCACGGCGACTTTTGGTTCGGCAACACGCTCTGGTCGGGCGAACGTCTGAGCGGCATCGTCGATTGGGACAGCGCGCAAATCGACGACCCAGCGTTTGATGTCGGTTACGCACGTGGCGATCTACAGCTCGCTCTGGGCCGTGACGCCGCGGACCGATTCCTCGCGCGATACGAGTTTCGCCGCGGACCGGTGCACGCGATGCCCTTCTGGGATTTGGTCTCGACTCTGCCGGCCTTCCGCTGGCTCGACGACTGGGTCGCGGGCTATCGCGAGGTGGGCCGGTCCGAGCTGACCGACGATCTTGCCCGCGAGAAATTCACACAGTTCGTTCGCGCCGCATTGCGCGCGCTCTAGCTGCGATAGGGGCGACGGATCGCCATCCACCGTGCCGGCTCGGCGAGCGGGACGAAGCCATACCGCGAGTAGAGGCCGTGAGCGTCGCGTGTGGCGAGCAGAACGTTGCGGAGTCCCTGCAGGTCCTGGTGTGACATGACCGCGTCCATGAGCTGCTTCGCGACACCCTTCCCGCGATGCTCCGCGACAACGAAGACGTCGCAGAGCCACGCGAATGTCGCCTTATCGGTCACGACACGCGCGAACGCGACCTGCGGCGCGCCGCGGTCGGGGTCGCCGTCGAACGCCGAAAAGCAGATCGATCCATCGATCGCCCGCTCCACGATGTCGCGCGGGACTCCGACCGACCAGTACGCGTCGTCGTGAAGGAAACGCCACACGAGATCGCGGTCAACGTGACGCGCATCGCTCGAAACGACGTACTGTCCCATTCCGCCGCGACTTTAGACTCGCTTGCGTGATCCTGCTGCTCGTCCAGAGCGCGCTCTTCCTCGCGGTCGTCGGGCTCCTGGTCGGAGCGCTCATCGTCGACCGCTCGGGCGTGCATGGGCGCGACTATCTCGTCTTCGAGCAGCGCGCCGTGCTGTCCCAGCAGCTCACCGTCGCCGCCTTCGTTCTCGTCATCGTCGAGTTCCTCGTCGGCACCCCGCTGCTCGGTGCGGTCCTCGCGATCGTCGCGACCCTCTGGGTCCTCTGGTGGTTTCCCGCGGAGCACCGGCGCTTCGACGTCAATGTGCAGTCCATCTTTGACGCGCGGCCGGAGGCGGTCGCGGCGGTCATGTTCGACATCTCCGAGCAGCCGCGGTGGATGGATTCCATCGTCCGCACCGTGCTCGAGACACCCGGTCTCCTGCGGAAAGGAAGCGTGATCCGCCAGACGCTGCGTGTCTCGGGGCAGGATCTCATCGCGAAACTCGTGGTCGTCGAGCTCGTCCCGTATGAGCGCCTGTTGCTTCAGGTCAACGTCCGGCACGCGGAGCTATTCGACCTCTTCGAAGTGCAGCCGCATCCCCAGGGCTCGATCGTGACCTACTCGGGGCGGCACCAGCTCTCACGTTTGAACGCCATCCTCACTGGGTGGCGCCTTCCCGCGCTTCGTCGGAGCTTCGCCGCGAGGCGCACGGCCAACCTCGAGCGGCTACGAGCGATCGTCCACCCGGCTCCCATCGCCCGCCGCGCATAAAAGGAACAGCCCGCGGGTCTCCCCGCGGGCTGTTCGCTGTATGTCGTTCCGAAGCTACTTGCGGCCCTTGGCCTTGCCGTTGCCCTTCCCGGAGTCGCTCGACTTCGCGTTGGACTTGTCCTTCGACTTGTCCTTGGCGTCAGCCTTCGCTTGCTCACGGTCTTGCTTCGCCGTCTCACGGTCGGCCTTGGCCGTCTCGAGGTCCTTCTTGACCTTCGTTTCGTCGGACGTGTCCTTCGACTCGGCCGAAGCGGTCAGGTCTGTGACCGCCTTGGTCGCCTCATCGACGACAGCCTGCATGTCCGCGATCGCCTGGTCGACGATGTCCTTGTACTTCTTGTCGAGACCGCTCGTGTCGAACGTGTGCGCGCTACCGGTCGAGTCGGCCGGAGCCGTCGCATCGCTCGGGGCGGTCGTGCTCGTCGTGGTCGTGGTCGTGGTCGTCGTTGTCGTGGTGGTCGTGCTGTTCTCGTCCTCAGCGTCCTTGCACGCGGTACCGAGGTCAACCGCGGCCTGGATGTCCGCGTGGGCCTGCGACGAGATGGCCTTGAGCTCCTGCTTCGCGTCCGCTACCTCGGCACGAGCGTCAGTCGTGGACGCCGTCCCCGACTTGTGCGCCTCGTGCTGGAGCTGGCGCGCGTCGCGCGCGAGATCCTTGAGGTCACCATCGAACGCCTTCCACGCCGTGTGGAGAAGATGGACCGCGTCGTTGCGGGCGTGTGCCGCCGCGCTGCAGTCCTGCGTCTCGTCGGCGATCGGCGCGGCATTCGCGCTTCCGCCGAATGTGGTTGCGCCAAGAGAAAGGATGAGTGCGCCCACTGCCATCCCACGGGCAGTGCGGTTCGCGATTCTGGTGCCGAACATGTGCACCTCCTTGTGCATCAGTTGCTAACGGGCCCACGCGCGGGCGGTTAGCCCCGATCGGGTAGGGGGTACCGCAGTACTCCCCTGAATGGGGTACTTGCCCTCGCTCATCGGTAGACTTCGCGTGCAAATGGAGAAGCGCCCGGTCGACCTTGGCACTCGCGACAGCGCGCTCGTGTTCGCGGTGCTCTTACTCGGGATCTTCGCGATAAGCGCCTCGGTCCTGATCGTGGTCCTCGTGGTGAGCGGAGCGAACCCGATCCGATAGCTCGCGGATGGACGCGCCTAAACTCCGCGCCGTGCGCTTCGGGGTGATGCTGCCTTCGTACCTCCGGCCGAGCCGCGAAACCGTGCTCGGAGTCGCGCAAGCCGCGGAGCGCCTCGGATTCGACTCGGTCTGGACGAACTCCCACACCGTCGTGCCGGCCTCATTCAAGCCGCGCTATCCATACGGCGACGACGGCATGCCGTCGTGGAACGCGAAGACCGCATGGGCCGACGCGATGATCACGCTCGGATTCGTCGCGGCGGCGACGGAGCGCGTGCGGCTCGGTGTCGCGGTCGTGCCGCTCATCACGACCGACCCGATCACGCTGGCGAAACAATCCGCGACGGTCGACCTTCTTTCGAAGGGACGCTTCGAGCTCGGTGTCGGCGCGGGCTGGCTTCTCGAGGAGGGCGAGGCTCTCGGACATCCGACGGATCACCGGCAGACGCGTCTCGAGGAGACCATCGACGTGCTGCGACTCGCCTGGACGAAGCCGACCTTTTCCTACGAGGGGCGCTTCGTAAAGATCCCCGAGGTCGGCGTGCATCCGCAGCCGCCGCAGGGCGCAGCGCTACCGCTCTGGATCGGCGGGCAGGGCGACGCGGCCGTGCGGATCGCGGCCGAGCACAACGCCGGCCTCTTCATCTGGCTGCAATCCCCGGAGCGCGTCGCCGAATACGGTCGCAAGCTACGCGCGCTTCGTCCGGGCGCGCCGCTCGCGGCGTGCGTGTGGACCGCGCAGGACAAACGCGAGTGGGATGGTCAGGTGCGTGGGATGGAAGAAGCGGGTGTGGATCTCTTGGTACTCGGCCGTCGCTACGACGACCAGCAGGTCAGCGAGATCGAGCGCTTCGCCGCGACGTTTCTCTCACCTGTGCGCTAGGCAGCTCTCACCGTGCGCCCGTCGCTACGCGGATTGCTCACTCGGGCGCGATCGCGACCACGCCAGAGCTTCGTCAGTGACAAAGCTCGCGCCGGGGCCGACGCGGTAGTCAAGGTATTCGGGTGGAAGCTGGAGCAAAGGCGCGGGATCTATCGTCAGCCTCGGCCCCGGTAGGGCGTAGCTCACGAGCCCGGACTCTGGGTCGGTGTTCTCCGCCAGGAATTCCCGAAGGGTTAAGAGGGACGGGTGCGCGTCATC
>DATLPP010000070.1:0-17363 GCA_035535615.1 Candidatus Udaeobacter sp. | reverse complement strand
CAAGTTCCGGTACGTCGTGAAGTAGTTGTACGGCGCGTCGCGGAATCCGACGCGGTAGCCCCACCCGTACCCGGGCGCGAGATCGAGATACCGATCGACGACGGCCGCGTCGTAGTGCACCTTCATGAGCTCCTCGGGGCCCCCACCCGAATAGACAAATGCCGCGTTGAGGCTTGGGATGATCGGCGTGTCGGTCATGCGGGCGCTGCGAACCGAGCCGATCTGGTTCGGATCGTTCGATTGGAAGACCGCGGCCAGGCGCGTGGTGAGCCCCTCGACAAGCCACTCGTAGACCTGATCCGCCTTGGTGATCCCGTAGTGGGGCCGCGCATGGGGGTTGTTGTCGATCTTCACGTACAGCGGCCGCTTCGAGGCGGACCCGCCACCCAGCGGCATTCCGGTGAGCGGCCACCGCGGGCAGACCGTCTCTTCCGATGTGGACGTCACGTTGAACGCGCCGCCCGTATTCCGCAGAAGACTGCTGTGCACGAGGATGCCGTCGGCGGGCGCGATCGCGGCCACGTCGACTCTGCGATCGCCGTTCCAATCGCCAAGGAGCACCGCCGTCGCTCCGGCGCACGCCGAGCCAGCGGGCAGCGAGGCCCAGCCGGCGAAGCCGCTGGCCGGACGGAACGAGCTGCCCGAGTCGAAGACCTGCACCTTCGCGCTGCCGTCGGCATCTCCGTACACGGCGACGACATCGTCCTTCCCGTCACCGGTCACGTCCGCTGCGCCGATCGACGCGCGGCTCAGGTCGTACTCACCCTCGTTCGTTTCGTACACGTTGTCCATGAGCGCGAGGCCGTTCGGGTTCGGGTCGAATACGAGCAACCGTGCCTTCGCGTTCGGCGATTGATAGAGCGCCGCGATCTGCTGCGCGCCTCCGCTACGCGTGAAGTGCCCGACGGTGAAGCGCGCCAGAGAGAGGTCGAACTTCGCGGGGCCCGAGTTGTACGCGCCCTGACTCCCGCCGAACGTGAAGGCCGATCCCGTCGACTCGAAATAGTGAATCCGCATCTGGAAGTTGTCGTACTGGTAGGCGACCATCACGCCATCGTGCCCATTCCCTGAGAAGTTCCCGGCGAGGATGCTGCGGGCTCGGTTCCAGGTGTAGTCCTCGCCGTCCCACCACTTCTCGGCCGGGCTGAAGCTCGAGCCGGTCGACCGGAACACGAGCAGCCCCGATTTGTTCTCACTCTCGTCGTAGAGAGCGACGAGATCGTCTTTGCCATCCGACGTGACATCGGCCACCGCGAGCTTCGCCCGGTTGAGCCGGAAGGTGTTCGGGCCGCTCGTGAGCCACACCGATTCGGTGAACGATTCGCCGCCTGCGGCCGGCTCGCGCACCGCTATCTGTAGGCTCGCGTCGCCGGGACCGCTCTCGAGAAGGGCGATCTGCGACTTCCCGTTCCCCATGAAATCGCCGCTCGCGGCGAAGCCGGCGCCGACCTGGCTTACCGAACGGGCGGGTTTGAGCGGCGGGATCGGTGTCGCGGTGGGCACGGGAGAGCCTTGAGCCTGCTCCGTTTGAATTGGGGTCCCCTGCGGGGTCGAGGCGGTGCATGCGACGAGCGCGACGGTCGCGAGTGCGAGCGCTCGCGCGGTGATCAGCGGACGATGAAGCAACCCGCCTCGCATGATGCGGCACCGCGCACGCTTCGTGCCAGCAGCCTGGAGACCGACGGCGAACCCGCCTGCCGGTCGAGCAGCCAGGAGTTAGGTGGTGGAGCGCTTGGGAACGAAGCGGACGGCGGTCTGAAGACCGCGAGGGTGCTCCTCGAGCTTGATGTGCTGGTAGTTATGGACGGCGACTTCGTGTTGAGTGCGGAGGAGGCTGGCGGCGGTGAGGGCGGGCATCGAGCCTTGGGTGCTCACCACGAAACACTCGCGGCATCCGACGAAACGGCACGGGAAACCACCTGATCTCACGCGGACCGCCTTTCTGGCCGTCAAGCGGCCCGCGTAGACATCAGCGTACAACCAAAAAGGATCATTACGAGAGGCAGATGCGGTCGTTCAGCGATCGGACCGGTATGCTTATAACAACTTAATCGGGCCGTCAGAAGAGATATGTGCCGGGCCGCGTCGAGCGGCCCGTTTTTTCTAGCCCCAGGGAAGGACCTCGCTTTACTTGATCACTCTTGCTCCGGACCTTGATCGCGCTACGGGCGACCTCGGTTGGACGACCCTCACGCCGATCCAGGATCTGGCGATCCCGCACCTTCGCGCCGGGCGCGACCTCTTCGCGCAGGCGCAGACCGGCACCGGGAAGACCGGCGCGTTCGCCCTGCCGATCCTCGAGCGGATCGACGGCCGAGCGACCGCGCCGTTCGCGCTCGTGATCGTGCCGACCCGCGAGCTCTGTGCGCAGGTCGCCGCCGAGTTCGAAGCCCTCGGACGCCATCGCAACGCGCGGATCGTCTCCCTCTACGGCGGGGTTGGCTACCGCGACCAGGAGCTCGCGCTGCGGCGCGGCGCTCACGTCGCCGTGGCCACGCCGGGCCGCCTGCTCGACCTCGTCGCGCGACGTACCTGCGACCTCTCCAAGGTCCGCGTGCTCATCCTCGATGAAGCGGATCGCCTCCTCGACCTCGGGTTCGCGCCAGACATCGCGAGGATCGTCAAACTCGTGCCGGAGTCGCGCCAGACTGCGCTCTTCTCGGCGACGCTCACCGCCGATGTCAAAGCGATCGCGCGGCGCTACACGAAGAACCCCGCGACTGTCGCGGTGCGGCCGGAGACCCCCACCGTCGACGCCATCGACCAGGCCTGGATCGAGGTACGCGAGGCGGATAAGGTCGGCGCGCTCCACGAGCTGCTCGGCCGCGACGGCGTGGAGCGCACTCTCGTGTTCCGACGGACGAAGTACGGCGCCGACAAGCTGGTGAAAGCGCTCGGCCGCCTCGGTCGGCCGGCGCGCGCGCTCCACGGCAACGTCGGTCAGCGCGAGCGCGAGCGCGTGCTCGAGGGCTTCCGCCGCGGAACGTTTCCGACTCTCGTCGCGACGAATCTCGCGGCGCGCGGTATCCACGTGGACGACATCGGCCACGTCGTGAACTACGACCTTCCCGAGAACGCCGACACCTATGTCCACCGCGTGGGTCGGACCGGGCGCGCCGGTCGGCGCGGTATCGCCTACACGTTCGTGAACGAGACACAGCGCAAGGACTTCGAGGACATCCGTCGACTCGCCAAGGTTGCTTTCCGGCGAGAGCGCGTAAGCATTCCGGACGCGGCCACGCTCGCACTCGCGAACGGGGCGCCGCCGACGGCGCCCGGACGCCGGATGGCGCACACTCGACGCTGGGCATCAAGATCGAGATCAGGATCAGGCCGACCGGCAAGGGGGCAGAGTTAGGTGGGAAGAAAGAAGCGTGTCGGCTTCGCCGACCTACAGGCGACCCATGCCGAGCTGGATCGTGGCGAGCTCCGGTGCCCGGAGTGCAAACGGAGCGTGGCGGAAGCGGACGGTCTCCGATTCGTTCCAGCACTCGGGCAGACCGAGTCGTCGCTCGCGACCCTCAGCTGCCCGCGCTGCCGAACGATGATCAGCATTCGCTTCATCGCCGCCCACTAGCGCCGCGGCGAAATTTCCCCCATTCGGCCTATAGCCAGTACCGCCACCGCATAGGACCCTTTTCGGACCACACCGGAGGCGAGTGAGATGAGCTGGATGCCCGAGCCCGAGCCGACCCCGCTTCGTTTGCGTCTTGGACCACGAGCCGAGTCGCCTCTACCGGTCTCTCCCGTGTTCGAAGACGCCCACGTCGATAGCGGCAGCAGCGCCGACGAAGTCGACGCGCCGATCCAGCCGGTTCCGCAGCTCGCATCCGCTGAAGCGGTGGCCGCCGCCGCACCGGTCGAGTCAAAGGATCCCCTCCGCGCCGCCGCGAGCGAAGAGCTCCAGCATGCGATCGAGCAAACCTCGGAGCGCGTCGAGCGTTGGATGGCGGATCAGCGACGCCGGCTGGGCATCGGCATCGATGCGATGGTCGCCTCGCTCAAAGAGCAGCGTGACACCGAGCTCTCGCGCATCGAGGAGTGGAAGGTCGCCGAGCGCGAGCGCGCCGAGCGCCAGCTCGCGCAAGAGAAGGAACGGTTCCACGGACAGCTGATGGAAGAGCTCGTCGAATTCGAGCACCAGCTCGGCGAGCGCCTCCGCGAGCAGGAAGAGCGCCTTGCGAAGTGGTGGGACGAAGCGGAGCAGCTCACCAAGCAGCGTTTTTCCGACTTCGGTCTGTCGTCGGAGGCGAGCGACTCTCCGAAGGCCTGACCAGCGCTCATGCCATCAGGTCGTACGCCTCCCGCAGCCATTCCACGAGCTGCGCGTCCACTTCCTTTTCCCTTGCGAGTCGAACGTGAACGTGGAACCGCCGCGCTGAGACTGGATCGACCTTCGTGACTCGGGCCGCGCGTATCGCGTGATCCGTCACGATCTGGAGATCGAGGCAGTCGCGCTTGGGATGCACGCCGAGAAAGCCGCCGCGACTGCGGAGAAGCACCGACCGCTCGCCACGCTCCTCGACGACCGGCCCCAGGGCTTGCACCGCTTTCAGCAGACGGGCGTAAACACGCTGCAGCGCGGGATCCGCGCGTGCGATCGCGTCACTCACCGTGCCTGTTCGGTCCAGGCCACGACGAGGGCGCGGATCTCACTTCCGTCTACCTCATTCGTGAAGAAGCGGATGATGACGGTCGATTCGCCAAACGTGAAGCGAGCGTAGGCACTCTCGTCGCGACCATATCCAATCTCCACGGGAACCCCGGAGACGGTGACGGTTTCGCGACGCTCCGCGCCGGGATTGACGATGATGTCCTGCGACCAAACGGTGACCCCCATCCCGCGCGAGCCAGGCCGTCGGTACTGCACGTCGACGGAACGCCACGTCGGAGTCACCACCAATTGGACTTGATCGACCGTCCAGCCACCGGGTAGCTGGTCAGACTGCGGGATGGGAAGGTTGGCGACCCGTGCTTGCTCGAGCGTCACCCGGCGGCTCGCCACCCCGGAGACGTTGCCGATCTTGAAGACCTCGTTGAACAGCCCGGTGGCGACGGCGGCGGTCGATCCGACCGCGAGCAGCGCCATGACGCCCGCCACGATCAGCACGGGCACGCGTCGTGGACGCGTTCGGGACGGTTCGACCGTCGTGACCACCCGAGAGAGCGCCTCCCACCGGCGAAGTGCTGTCCCGCAGTCGGCGCATCGAGGCAGATGGGCCTCGACTGCCTGATGTTCGTCGGGCCCGAGCTCGCGGTCGTAGTAGGCCGATAACTGTTCGATGGTGATGGTCATGGTTCCTCCCGGAGTGCTGCGAGCGCCCGAGCGCGAGCCCGCGCGACCCGCTGGCGAATCGCGCTAACGTCGACACCCTCGGAGCGCGCGATCTCGCTGTAGCGCGTGCCTCCCGCGACAAGTGCGAGCAGGCGTCGGTCGCTGCGTCGCAGTCGCTTGAGCGCCACTTCAACATCGATGCGAGCGGCGGACGTGTTCGGTTCCGCCGTGACGTGGGCGGCGATCTCTAAAGGAACGAGGCGCCGGTCACGGCGCCAACGATCGATCGCGACGTTGCGGGCGATCCGATAGAGCCAGGCCGCTCTTCGCGCTCCAGGCGGGACCGAAACGGTCGAGCGGCCCGCACGAAGGATTGCCTCCGACGCGACGTCCTCGGCCTCGTCAGCCCCGAGCCGCCGCCGCAGCGTCCGCCGCAGGGCGTCACCGTGCTCGGCGAGCCAGGCCCATCGCTCCGCACTCTCGGGCTGATGCATCTATTAGGAATGGACGTGCGTGCCTGCCAACTGTGACACCTTGCTCGGTCGCTCTTTCGGCGGGCGGCCGAGATGACGCGAAGCGCATGACGTTTTCGTAATGAGCAGCGCCGAGGACGGAGGAGACTTCTGCCGAGCCG
This sequence comes from Candidatus Udaeobacter sp., assembly GCA_035535615.1. GTDB lineage: Bacteria > Chloroflexota > Limnocylindria > P2-11E > P2-11E > 3-1-20CM-2-70-9. The sequence goes on along the minus strand of DATLPP010000070.1, from coordinate 11,454 downwards.
CAAATGGGCAGGAGGAAGAGCGATGAACAACGATCAGATGGCGGAGCGTATCCGAGCCGCGTTCAAGTCCGGTGATCTCGAAACATTCGCACGAGAGCAGCGAGAGATGGCGGCCGACGACATGGTGCAGGAGTGGCCGCAGTCCGGCGAGCGGATCCGCGGCCGCAAGAACATCGAGGCCGTGAATGAGAACTATCCCGCGAGCACGGGGACGAAGCCGAAGCTCGAGCTGCGCCGTCTCCTGAAGCCGGGTGAGGCCTGGATCGTCGAAGGCACGATCGACTATGGCGACGGCACTCCCGTGAGCGCAGTTTCGATCATCGAGACCGGCGCCGATGGAAAGATCGTTCGTCAAACCGACTACTTCGCGAATCCCTTCGAGGCACCGGCGTGGCGGAGCAAATGGGTCGAGCAGATGGAGCCAACCGAGGCCGGGGTCCGATAGGCCCCGACCTACCTCGCGAATGGTGACGAGCGAGCCTCACGCAACCTGAACCGGGTCGCCGAGGCGGACGACACCGGCTTGGGCAACGCGCGCCCAGACACCGAACGCGAGCGGCTCGCTCGTCGCCTCTTCGGTGCGGTATTTCGCGAGTGCCGCAAGGGTGTCCAGATCCGACACGCCGGTCCGCGGGTCGAGTGTGGTCACCGCACAGCGGCCGATGTTCCCACCAGGTACGACCACGGCCGATCCGATGTGTACGCGACTACCGATCCAGGTGTCCTCCGCGTGCGCATCGACGCCCGCGACGCCGAAGAGCATGCGAAAGCGGCGAGGATCGACCGGGGCGGTCACGCCTGCGGCCTTCGCGATCGCGCGAAGCGATTCTTCCGCGAGGAGCGACGCACCGGCACCCTCATCGGCCCGATCGACACCCTCGCCCGGGTTCTCGAAGCGCACGAGCCGGACGGGCCGCCCCGCGAGTCCTGATAACGCGTCGGCCCACGGTCCATTGACAACGCGTGCATCGACGCTGCGTCCGTAAATCGAGACCGCGATCGGGCGGCCGAGAGCGATCGTCCCGTCCACCGTCGAGCCGTCGGGCATGTGGAAGACGAGGCGCAGCATCGCGTCGTCGAAATGCGGGCGGACCGCGACAAAGCGCTGGACCCGCTTCGCATTCAGCATCTTGCCCTCGGGGTCGACGATGCAGAAGCGACGATCGTTCTCGACGCCGTACAGCTCGAGCGCGACCTCCCGCAGCTCCTGGATCGCGAGTGCCTTGATCGGAGCGGAGTGAATCCACGCCACACGGCCGGCGATGCGACTGGTCATACAACGGAACGGTAACGTGCTCTCCAGGCTGCCGGCCGGTCGACGGTGGAAGCGCCTCGTGCATCAAGTTTGATAAACCATGCGCTCGATGCCGTCGCTGGGCTTGCCTGACGATCCGAAGTTCGCGATCGCCGTCACGGTTGGGCTGCTGCTGGTCGTGCTTGCCCGATGGGCCTCGCAGATTCCCGGATCGAGACGCGACCTGTGGATCGCGCTCCGACTCGGGGATGTGCTCGTCACTGAAATTCTCGGTGCGTTTCTTCTCGGCTACGGCTTGGGTGGCCTCATCGCGACCCCTGACGCCGCTGCGGCGAACGGCCCTCCGGGCCGGTTCGGCCCCGTTGGACGATTCGGCGGATTCAGCCCGAACCTTCCGGTCACACTCGGAGTCGTGGGGGCGGGGATCGCGGTCCTCACGCGGCTCGACTTGAGCGGTCTCGCGCTTCGCGGTTCGTCTCCGCGCAACGGGTTGTCGATGTATATGGGATGGGATGCGCGGGTGATCGCGCCGATCACGGCCGGAGGCTTCGGGCAGATCGCGATGCGCGACGCCATGGGTTACCCGTTGTCCGCGGTCGCGACGGCGGACACCGATATCCCTGAAGGAGCTCCGGTGCGGGTCGTCGGCACGAAGGGCGTCAACCTGCTGGTCGCCCCGGTGTCGTCGCCCTAGACCGCCGGGGCTTACCGCTAGGCGAGGCTGACCTCCACGTCCAGGTCACGGCCGAGGATCGTGGAGAGGCGTTTGACCTCGGCCCGCAGAGCCATTCGCTGCACGGCGCCCGCCTCCTTGAACCAGGCGACCTGAACGCGGTTTCCCGCCACGCCCCAGGTCCCTCGGACCACGCCGCCCGCGAGAACGACCGGCGCGATCCAGCCACTCTGTTTGCTCACGGCGGTTCGCCGGCGCGCGGGAACGACGTGACCGTCGCCGGTGCCCGGGCCCATGACGAACTGGTCGAAGCCGGGCAGCAGGCGCACCGCGCGCGTCGGCTTCGTGGACATCAGCTCGTCGAGATCCTGGGCGAGAACGTAGGCACGCTCGCCGCCGACTTCCACCTCCGCGAGACGCGGGCCGAGCCCCTCGAACCACGCCTGAACGCGACGTTTGCCAATCCGTCCCGACCCGATCCAGTGCCCGAACGAATCCGCATTCGCAGGCCCGTACGCCCGCAGGTACGAGGCGATCGCGACCGGCGCTGCTTCGTCGGGCTCGGGGACGCCGGCCCACCGTGAGCTTGCGGCCTTCGGTGTCGTGAACGTCACGCGGGTGCCCTGGCTTGGCCCGAAGCACAGGTCGCCCTGCCACGCGTATGGCTTGAGGAGCGTGCCCCACCCCGACCGGAGCGCGTCCCCGAGATGACCGTAGCCGCGCCGCGCGATCACCGCTTCGATGAGCTCGCCGCGCGTGAGAGCCTTGCCGCCGAGCGCTTCGCGCACCACCTCGCGAAGAGCGTCGAGCTGCTTTGGGGTGACGCCGAAATAGCTTTGCCAGCTGGGCCGCTCCCACGATCGGCCCGCGGCGATCAGCGAAAGGAACGCGCCGGCATCTTCAGGGGTGAGGAGATGGAGCGTGCCGCGCATCGCCCACGTCTTGATGATTCGACCTTCGCTCAACGCGCGCGCGACCTCGCCGGCCTTCGAGCTCTTGCGCCGCACGCGCACGCAGAGCTCGGCATACGACGCGACCTGCGATTGGACTCCGCACAAACGGCGGACGACCGCCGCGACCGGCTGATCCCCCACCGGATCGAGAAAGTGGCGGCGCATCCGCCAGGCGAGGGCCTGCGACCACGTCACTTTGGCCCTCACCGGCGGAGATTAACGCGCGGTAACCGGAGACTGCAGTCAGGGTGAAACTCCGGAACCCCCTGAGTCCTACTTCCGAGGGTCGTCCGCCGGATTCACGTACGCGATCCCGGTCGGGCCAATGCCATGGACCTGCGTGATGGTCACGCCCTTCGCGAACACGTAATGCTGCGTTAGCGCGGGGATCAGGATGAACGAGCCGGTCGGCATCTCCACGGCCGTTTCTCGCTTGCCGCTCGTGCCCATGCCAACCACGAACGTTCCCTGGATCACGGTGACGTGCTCGTCGATCGGATGCTGATGCGGTGGCAGCGCGTAGCCATCGGGGAACCTGAACCGCAGGGTGAACGGCACGGGCTTCGTGAGGTCGCCCTCGAGCACGACGATCTCAGCGCCGGCCGGATACGCGGCGGGAGCCTTCGCCCACTGGAAGTCCTGCGGCACTGAGTTCGCGGGTGTGTACGCCTTGGCCGCCGCGGGGGCCGCGGTCGGAGCAACCGTCGGTGACGAAGCACTCAGCGTCGGCGTTGCCGAACCTCCGCATGCGCCCACCACCAGGGCAGCCACCGTCCAGAACGCCAGGAAAGAAGCTCGGAATGCACGCGGAGCAGTCATATCGTCCTCCTTGAGTCGTTGCCTCACGCTCCGCTTTTCTCCCTGTCCGCACATCCGGGAAACTACCGATATTCCGAGAAATATCCCCCACGCGGTGAGAATGACCATATGCAGGCCAGCGGACTCACCAAACGCGAACGCGAGGTGGCGGCCTTCGTGGCGGAGGGTCTGACGAACCGCGACATCGCCGACCGGCTCGTCATCTCCGACCGGACCGTGGAGACACACGTCGAGCACATCCGGAACAAGCTCGGCGTCCGATCTCGTGCGCAGGTCGCGACGTGGACCGTCACGGGCGGCGAATTCGACGTCCGAAAGGACACGGTGCTCGCCGGTCCTTTCAGCGCACTTCGAGGAGAGGCCGTGTCACGCGGCTCGGAGCACAGGGTCGTGACGTGTCTCTTCGCCGACATCGTTCCCTCCGCGGACGTGGCGACGCGCCTCGGTCCCGAGCGCACACGGACCGTGATCGACAAAGCGCTTCACGAGCTCAGCGCGATCGCGACGGCCGAAGGCGCGGTCGTCGAGAAGTCCACCGGCGGCGCGTACTTCGCGATGTTCGGCGCTCCCGTCACCCACGCGGACGACCCGACGCGTGCGCTGCGGGCAGCCGAGAGCGCCATACGGTGGGGCAAGGAGCATCCAGACACGGCTGTCCGGATCGGCATCGAGACCGGTGAGGTGCTCGTCGATCTGGATGCGATCGCGACGACAGGCGACGGGATGGCCTTCGGCAGCTGCATCAGCGTCGCGGGACGGATGCGCAACGAGGCTGCGCCGGGCGAAGTCCTCGTCGGGCCGGTGTGCCGCGAGGCAACGTCGGCGACAGCCGCGTTCGTCAGCCGTGGCCGGCGCGAGCTTGAGGGCATCGGGGCCATATCGATCGCGGCTCTCGTCCGGGCGGAGACGGGCCTCGCCGCGCGGCCAACATTCGTCGGTAGGCGACGAGAGTTCGACCTGCTGCGAACCGCGCTGGAACGCGCGCGTTCGGGCGAGGCCATCTTTTCGCTGCTCATCGCGCCTCCCGGCCAGGGCAAGACACGAACGGCGGAGGAGTTCATCGCCGGCATCGGCGGGACGGCACACGTCCTTCGCGCGCGCTGCCGTCCAGGTGCGGAGCTCGGGGCGCAGACACCTCTCCACCAGATCCTGACCGACGATCTCGGGCAGCCGACAGTCGGCGCGATCGAAAGCAGGATCCGGGACTTGATCGCCGACGCCGGGCTGCGCGCGGACACCGTCGCGGCGGTCGCGCACAGCGCGGGCGTCCTCGTCGATCAGCGTCTGCTGAGCCTTAGCCCCGTGGAGCGGCTCGAGGCTTTCGCCAGCGCGTGGCGGCGTTACCTCGGCGGTCTCGGAGCGCATCGGCCGGTCGTGATCTGGATCGACGATCTCCATTGGGCCGACCCGCAGCTCGTTCGTCTTCTCGATCGCATCACGTCCGGGTCGGGGGTCGCGGTGCTCGTGATCGGGGCCGCTCGTCCCGAGTTTGCGCAGTCGGTGCTGCGTCCCGGCCCGGACCGCGTGTACATCGACATCGGCCCGCTCGACGAGATAGACGCTGCATCGCTCGCCGTAAGTGCCGGCGCGATCGACGAACGCGCGACGCTTCGCGCCGAAGGAAATCCGCTCTTTGTGATCGAGCTCGCCCGCTCGCACGCGAGCGAGCGCGACGACATTCCCGTCACCGTTCAGGCCGCGATTGGCGCCCGACTCGACGAGCTACCGGCCGCCGACCGCGACTTACTGCAGCACGCGTCGATCGTCGGCGAGATGTTCGATGCACGCGAGGTCGCGCTTCTCGTCGGACGCGACCTTTCCGCCGTCGCGACGTCGCTCGCCCGTCTCGTCCAACTTCGTTACCTGCGAGCGATCCAGGGCAGCTTCCGTTTTCACCATCCGCTCGTGCATGAGGTCGCTTATCACCGCCTCACTCTGACCGACCGCATGCGTCTTCACGCCCGGTTCGCACGCAACGGGGTCGAGAGAAGCGACGTCGCGGCACTCGCGCATCACTGGTGGGATGCATTGCGACCACCCGATGGGGAGTGGGTCTGGCAGGACGCTCCAGACATCGGCGAGATGCGGCGCGAGGCGATCGACGCCCACATCGCCGCGGGCCAACGCTTTGCCGATCAGGACTCTCACGAACGCGCCGTCGAGTTCCTCGACCGCGCGATCTCGCTTGCGAGGCTGCCGGCAGACGTGGGTCGGGCCGAGCACGCGCTCGCGAGTGCGTATTGGCGCTACTCGATGGGTGATGACGCGTGGATGCACCGGCTGCGCGCGATCGCGGCATACCAGCTCTCCGGACAGGCGGCCCCCGCGTCCCTCTATGCGGATGCGATCGAGCTCACGCTGTTTCAGTACGGGTACTTCCACGCTCTTCCGGACATAACCGTCGTTCGTCGATTGCTTGATGAGGGCCTACACGCCGCGCGCGCCGCGGGCGATGCAATTTCACTCACGCGCCTTCTGGTGCAACACGGCCAACTCGTCGGCGATGCCGAGTCCGTCGAGGAAGCGCTCGAGATCGTCCGCGGGTCGAAGGATCCGCGCGTCCACACCGATGCGCTGCAACGCTTGGCGATCGTGAAGAGGTGGTCGGGTGACATCGCCGGCGCCCAAGACGTCTACCGCCGCGTCGACGAGCTCGTCGCGCAGGGCGGATGGGTGAACGAGGTCGAGATGTTGTGGTGGCGTGGCCTCGCCTGCTACGACGCCGGTGAACTGGACCGGGTCGAACGGCTGAGCGGCCGCTTCACCGAGCTTGCGGCACGTCGAAGCGCGCATCTCCGCAGTCATGCGCTCGCGCTCGTTGCGCACGTGCGCCTCGCGCGGGGAGACTGGGAGGGTTTGGTCGCGCTCGGCCGTGACATCGCTGAGCTGGTGACCGCGAATCCCAGCACACAGTTCTGTCTTGCGGCCGGGGGCGCAGTCGGGTACGCGGCCGTCGCCGATTCGATCCGCGGGCGGCGATCACCACTGGACCTCGACGAGCTTGTTCTGCGAATGGTCCCGGAGTCGGCGGCCGTACGCGACGGCATTCTCGTCCTGCCAAATGCAATGGCGGGGCGCGACTGCACTGGACTCTCGACGGCCGCGTTCGAGAGATCGGATGCGGTGTGGGACCGTGAGGCCATTGATGCACTCGGGCTGAGGCTGGCGATGGCGATCGTCGTTCAGGAGCGCTGGGGTGCGCTCGAGCCGGCGCTCGCTCGACTTGACCGCGCCGCCATGCGCGGGAGTGCCGTTGCCCGGGCCGTCGCGACCGCGGCGCGCGGAGAGATGGCCGGTGAGGCTCGCCAGATCTCACATCACGATCTGAGAGCGCTCGGCTACATCGGGCTCAGTGACATCTTCGCCTTCAGGTCGGCTACGGTGACCATTCCGGCTTAGACCGTACCCGGGAAAGTCTGCGTTGTCTCGGGAGGCAACATCGATCCATCAACGCTCTCGCCGATCCTCGAGGATCGAACTCCGCACTAGGTGGCCTCAGTACTTCCGCATAGTCCGTCCGGGTCTCCGATGGTCAGACCTGTGTCTGCTCGCCATCAAGATGAGTCGTCCGGCCTTGACAGCGCACGGCTCCGCGTTACTACTCCGGCGGGACCCGGAGCGGATGGCCAGCGATCGCGATGGATCTTTTAGCCGGGACCGCGGAAGGGGAGCGTAGATGCTCGTCATGAGGTCCGCCTTCACGGCGGCGGTCGTGGTCTGTTTGGCGCTCGCGTCGCAGCCGGTGAACGCAGCGCGGCCGTCGGCGCCGGAGAGCGTGAGCACACGGGCACCCATAAGCACGGTCGGATCGCGCCTCGACAGCTCGCGACCCCTCCCCGCAGCCAGGCCCCGTCCCCCATCAGGATTGCCCTACCGCGTACTCGACCAGGCGATCCACGCGCAGGCCAAGGCGGACGCGGCGCAACGAGCCGCGGAGTCGCGTGGACCCGGCAGCTACGCGCGCAGCGACTTCTCGGTGAGCGTGACTCCCTCCAGTCGAACGGTGGTCCAGGGCTCGAGCGCGACGTACACCGTCAACACGCAGACGACGGCCGGAGCGCCGCGGGCAGTGACTCTCTCGGCCACCGGCTTACCGGCGGGCGCAAGCGCGACCTTCAATCCCGCCTCGGTCACCGCCGGACAGAGCTCGACACTCACCGTGTCGACGACGGCGACGGCCGCGACGGGCACGTTCGGCTTCACGGTCACCGGCCGGTACAGCTCTCCGCCGGTGACTCACTCGACGGCGGCCAGCCTGACGGTGACGGCAGCGCTCGACGATTTCTCGATCAGCGCGAGCCCTTCGAGTCGAACGGTGGTCGCAGGCTCGAACACCACGTACGCCGTCAACACCCAGGTTACCTCGGGAACTGCCCGTACGGTGAGCCTCTCGGCCAGCGGGTTGCCCTCGGGGGCGAGCGCGTCCTTCAATCCCGCATCGGTCACGGCAGGACAGGGTTCGACTCTCACCATCGCGACGACGGGAGCGGCCGCCGTCGGCACGTTCACCCTCACGCTCACCGGCCAGTACGCGTCACCGCCGGCGAGCCATTCCGCCACGGTCACCCTCACGGTGACCGCTGCGCCGACCGATGACTTCGCCATCAGCGCGTCCCCGGCAAGCCAGACTGTGGCACAGGGCTCGAGCACGACGTACACGGTGAACACGCAAGTCGCCTCCGGGACGTCCCAGAACGTGGACCTGTCCGTCTCGGGTCTCCCTTCGGGCGCGACCGGTACGTTCGCTCCCCCATCAGTCACGGCCGGCGGGAGTTCGACCCTGACGGTGGCCACAACGACCACGACCGTCACCGGCACGTTCGCGTTGACGATCAGCGGTGTCTCATCGACGGCGACGCACACCGCGGGTGTTTCGCTGACGGTCAGCTCCGCGTCGACTTCGGGCCCGACCGTCGGCGTCAGCTGGGGCGGTCAGGCGGAAGCCGATCTCGCGCCGCCCGATCCAACGGGCGCGATCGGACCGAACAGCTATATCGAGCTGATCAATCTGCGTTACGGGATCTACGGACGCGACGCGAGCGTCATCGACGCGGGCGACCTCGGCGCGCTCACGCTCTTCCCGGTGGGCGAGCTGAGCGATCCGCAGATCGTTTGGGACCCGACGGCGCAGCGCTATTACTACCTCGTGCTCGACTTTTACACCTCCGCGTACGCGTTCGGGTACAGCAAGAGTGCCGACCCACGCTCCGCGGCCGACTTCTGCCATTACTACGTCGGTGCCTTCTACGACAGCTTGTACCTGCCGGACTATCCGAAGATGGCGGTCACCCAGGACTTCGTCCTCGTCGGAACAAACGTCTTCCTGCTCGCGGCCTTCTACACGGGTTCGGACGTCGACTGGTTCCAGAAGCCGACCGATCCGGTGTGCCCGGACCAGCTTGGCGCCGGGGGCATCTTCTCGAACCTCAAGAATGCGAACGGCTCACAGATGTCGACACCGGAACCCGCAGTGAGCGCCGACGCGACCTCCGGCGGTTGGATCGTGGGATCGGCCGACGTCGGGACCGGAAGTGCGAACTACCTCACCGTCCTCAAGGTGACCAAGGACGCGCAAGGCTCTGCTTCGATCGGCGCGCCAACGGCGGTCACGGTCGGCTCGTACCAGATGCCGGCGAACGCGCCGCAGAACGGTACGACCCAGCTCTTGGACACGATGGACACGCGCCTCACGCACGCGGTGGCCGGCTATGACCCGCGCCTCGGCACGACCGCCATCTGGACGGCTCATGCCGTGTTCGGAGGAGCGGGATCCGAGGACCGGTGGTACGAGATCAGCACGGCCGGCACGCCAGCGCTCTCGCAGAGCGGTAAGGTCAGCGACGCCGCTCTCTATGTCTTCAACGGAGCGATCTCTCCCGACCGCGCATCCGACGATGCCGCGGACGCCTCGGCTCTCACGGGCCGCAACATGGTGATGGGATTCAACACCTCATCCTCCGGCACGTATGCGGCGATCCAGATGGTGTCCAAGCGCGGAAGCGACGCGCAATCAGGCTCGGTGCTCGTGAAGCAATCCGTCGGGCCGGACGTCGACTTCTCGTGCGGAAGCAGCGTCCCCAACGTCTGCCGCTGGGGTGACTACGGCGGTGCCACGCCCGATCCGCTCAAGAGCGCGGGCGGCCAGGTCTGGTCATCTGGCGAGTGGAACAACCCGGCGACCGATGGCTCGCAGCCCGTGTGGCAGACGTGGAACTGGTCCGCTAGACCCTAAAGCGCTGTCACGTCCCCGACCTCGCACCCGATCGGCGAATCGCACTCGCGTAGAGTCCGCCCGTGAATTTCGCGGTGACGGCCGACGCGTATGACCGCTTCATGGGCAAGTACTCCGTTTTGCTCGGGCCACAGCTCGCGGACTACGCCGGCGTGCGTTCCGGCCAGCGCGTGATCGATGTTGGCTGCGGGCCGGGTGCGCTTACGCGCGAGCTCGTCGCGCTCGTCGGACCGACAAGTGTTTCCGCGATCGATCCGTCTGAGTCTTTCGTCACGGCGGCGCGGGAGCGCCGTTGCCCCGGCCGTCGCCACCGCGGCGCGCGGCGAGATGGCCGGTGAGTCTCGCCAGATCTCATATCACGATCTGAGAGCGCTCGGCTACATCGGGCTCAGCGAGATCCTCGCTTTCCGAGCATCTCGTTCAAGTCCGCGAGATGTTCGCGATCGTGTTCTAGGTCAACCTTCAGGTAATCAAGGACGGTGATCTCTCCGAACGTGCGGTGACTCCCCGTCCGCGACAGGCGCTCCGGCGATAGTGCTCGTACGAACTCAATCAGCCGGGAGCGGCTATCGCGCCATTCACCAAGCGAGCGACGGAGGTCTCGATCACTGAAGTCCCAGCCGTCGTTGTCGTAGAACTCGAACTTCGGCTTGGCCCCAGCGGCGATCTGGCGCACGCGAACGAGCACGCACTCGGTCTGGCACGCTTCGAGATGGGCGGCGATGTGGCGGAACGACCAGTGCTCGTCACTTGGCCGCCAATCCGGATCATCCGCGACCGACTCCAACAGCCGAGAGATCTCGGTTGTCGTCTGCTCGAGCGCGGGAATGAGTTCGTCGAGTCGCTCGGAAGTCTTTGGTACGGACATCGCTGACCGACTCTAAGCGCGCCAACAAGCGAGCAGATCCAACCCCGGCATATCGTTCGACGGCCTCGCGCGCGTCAGGCGTCGATTTTGGTCCGGCGCGTTCGTCTTCCCTAGGTACGACTGGATCAACGATTGGAGAAGAGCGAAGTGAAGTTCCTGATGCTCGTCTGCTGGGACGCCAAGAAGATGGATGCTCAGACCGAGCCCGATCCAAGTGCCCCTCCGAATGAGGAAGGCTTTCCGTGGCTCGACGACCTCCAGGCGCGGGGCCGCTGGATCACCGGCGATCAGCTGGCTCCGCCACGCCGAGCCCGCTCGGTCCGCGTCCGCGACGGAAAGGCGATCGTCACAGATGGTCCGTTCATCGAAAGCAAAGAGGCGGTCGGCGGGTTCGACATCATCGAGTGCGACAGCCTCGAGGAGGCCGTCGAGATCGCGGCCGGACACCCGGTGGCCCGGACCGGGACGATCGAGGTCCGGCCACTCTGGGGAAACTGAGGGTAGAGTCCGCCCGTGAGTTTCGCGGTCACCGCTGACGCTTATGACCGCTTCATGGGCAAGTACTCCGTTTTGCTCGGGCCACAGCTCGCGGACTACGCCGGCGTGCGTTCCGGGCAGCGGGTGATCGATGTCGGTTGTGGACCGGGTGCGCTC
>DATLPP010000069.1:0-8722 GCA_035535615.1 Candidatus Udaeobacter sp. | reverse complement strand
GAGATCCCGATCATCGCGATGGTCGACACCAACTGCGACCCGGATCTCATCGACGTGATCATCCCGGCGAACGACGACGCGATCCGCGCCGTGAAGCTCATCTGCCAGAAGATGGCCGACGCCATACTCGAGGGCCGTCAGCAGTTCGACGCCGCGCGCAAGGAAGCGACGCCGGAGGACATGGGCTACGCGCCGTCGACCACCGCCGAGCAGTACGAAGGCGGCATCGGTGTCCCGCGGGCGAAGCGCACTCCGCGCGTGTACGAGCCCGAAGAGGATGAGGACTACCCGCTCGGCGGGCAGCGCTACGAGGAGCCGACGGAAGACGCCTCCGCTGAACCCGCTGTGGACAAGAAAGAGGACGAGTGATGGCGAACTCGAAAGACCACGTCAAACGCCTGCGCGAGGAGACGGGCGCGGGCGTCATGGACTGCAAGCGAGCGCTCGACGAGGCGAAGGGCGACTTTGAAAAGGCAAAGAGCCTCATCAAGGAGCGCGGCCTGGCCAAGGCGAAGGAGAAGGCCGACCGTGAGGCGAACGAGGGCGTCGTTGAGGCGTACATCCACGCCGGCGGACGGATCGGCGCGATGGTCGAGCTCTCGAGCGAGACCGACTTCGTCGCGCGGAACTCCGACTTCAAGGAGCTCGCACGGGAGATCGCGATGCAGGTCGCTGCCATGAATCCCACGGATGTGGACCAGCTCCTCGGGCAGCCGTACATCCGCGATGCTTCGAAGACGATCGGCGAGCTCGTGACGGGAATCGCCTCCACCACGGGCGAGAACGTGCGCGTGAAGCGCTTCAAGCGGTTCGAGCTGGGCCAGTCCAACGGCGAACCCACCTAGACTGCCCAGGGTGGCCGTTCAGATGAAGGCCAAGTACGGCCGGGTGGTGCTGAAGCTCTCGGGCGAAGCGCTCCTCGGTGACCGTGAATTCGGTATCTCCCCGGAGTACACGAAGTACCTCGCTGAGGAGATCCGGAAGGTGCGCGACCTCGGCGTTCAGGTGGCGGTGGTCATCGGCGGCGGCAACATCATCCGGGGCGCGACCGTCGCGGAGCACGGGATCGAAGAGGCGACCGGCCATTACATGGGCATGCTCGCCATGGTCATCAACGCCCTCGCACTGCAGTCGCAGCTCGAGTCGATCGGCGTGCCGGTGCGGGTCCAGTCGGCGATCACGATCGCCGAAGTCGCCGAGCCCTACATCCGCCGGCGGGCGATCCATCAGCTGGAGAAGGGCTCGGTGGTGATCTTCGCGGCGGGCACGGGCAACCCGTTCTTCACGAGCGACACCGCCGCGGCGCTACGTGCGGCCGAAATCAACGCCGACGCGATCCTCATGGGCAAGAACGCGGTCGATGGGGTCTACGACGCGGACCCGCGCGTGGTTAGTGGGGCGAAGAAGTTCGACGACATCACATATCGCGACCTGCTCGAAAAGCAGCTCGGGGTCATGGACGCGACGGCGGCGGCGCTCGCCGAAGAACGCGGGATCCCCATCATCGTCTTCGACATATCACAGCCCGACGCGATGGTGCGCGCCGCCAGAGGCGAGCACATCGGCACGCTCGTCCACGCGAAATAATGGCCCTCGAGGACATCCTCCCTCAGGTGGAGGCGAGGATGCGCAAGGCGATCGACGCGCTGAAGCACGAGCTCGCGAGCGTGCGCACCGGTCGGGCCGCCCCCAGTCTTGTTGAGGAGCTCGAGGTGGACGCATACGGCGCGGCCACCCCGCTCGTGTCGCTCGCGGCGATCAGCGCGCCGGAGCCGCGTCAGATCGTCATCCAGCCGTGGGACCGCGGTCTCATCAAGGCGATCGAGAAGGCGATCCTCGCATCGGACCTCGGACTCACGCCGGGAAACGACGGCGCGGTCATCCGCTTGAACATCCCCGCGCTCAACGAGGAACGCCGGCGTGAGCTCGTGAAGCAGCTGCACAAGAAGGTCGAGGAAGGCCGGGTCGAGATCCGGACGCTCCGGCGCCACGCGCACGACGAGCTCAAGTCGAAGGAGAAGAGCTCGGGCGTGACGACCGACGAGGTGAAGCGTGTCGAGACGCAGCTCCAAAAGCTGACCGACCGGTACATCCTCACCGCCGACGAGATCGGGCAGGCGAAGGAGAAGGAGATCCTCTCCGTTTGACCGCAGCCGTCCCTCGGCATCTCGCGATCGTGATGGACGGCAATCGGCGTTGGGCCCGCAAGAAGCATCTGCCGGCGATCGCCGGCCATCGCGCGGGCGTCGACACCATCCGCCGCACGCTTCGCGCGGCGCGCGAGCGCGGGGTCGAGTACCTCACGCTGTACAGCTTCTCGACGGAGAACTGGACACGCGACCCCGACGAAGTGACCGGCCTCATGGCACTTCTTGAGGAAACGATCCGCCGCGAGACGAGATCGCTCGTCGAGGATCAGGTGCAGCTTCGGGTAATCGGCCGGCTCGGTGAGCTCTCCGAACGGCTGCAGAAGGCCATCGCGGGCGCGGTGGAGGCGACGTCCGACGGCAAACGAGGCGTGATGACGCTGGCGTTCAATTACGGAGGTCGTGCCGAGATCGTCGACGCCGTTCGTCGCCTGGTGCGGGATGGCGTCCCGGCGGACAAGGTCGATGAGGCGACTATCGCCGCTCGGCTCTACGCCCCCGGCCACCCCGACCCCGATCTGCTCATCCGCACCGGCGGGGAGCTTCGCGTCTCCAACTTCCTCTTGTGGGAGGTCGCCTACTCGGAGATGTGGGCGACGCAGGTGTTGTGGCCAGACTTCTCCGTCGCCGACCTTGATGCCGCGCTTGCCTCGTACGCCGAGCGCGAGCGGCGTTTCGGTCGCTAGTGCGGGATCTTCCGCGTCGGACGATTACCGCGGTCGTCTACGCGGCGGTCGTTCTCCTCGCGCTCGCCGCGCCTCCGATCGTGTTCTGGGCCATCCTCGCCGTAGTTGGGGTGCTCGGCGCGCTCGAGTTCGCGGCGCTTCGCACGACCGACGAGTACGTGACCCGCGCGTTCGAGTTGGTCTTCTTCGTCGGCCTCGTCTGTCTCGGCGGTCTCCGGCAGCTCGGCTCCGGCGGTAATTTTTTCGGACCGAGCGATGTGCCGGTCCTTCTTGTCGTCGCGATCTTGCCGACGTGGGCGGCCGACGTTGTGGCCTACCTCGTGGGGTCGGCTATCGGCAAGCGCAAGCTCGCGCCGCGCATCAGTCCGGGCAAGACCTGGGAGGGGACCGCGGCGGGCTTCGTTGCGGCGGCTCTCGTCGTCGTCGCCCTCGGTCTCGTCTTTCACTTACCGGCCGGCTTCGTCGTGCTTCTCGCGCTCGCCGTCGGACCGCTAGCGCTCGCCGGCGATCTCCTCGAGTCGGCGATGAAGCGCAGTGCCGGGGTCAAGGACTCGGGAACGATCTTTCCCGGTCACGGGGGCGTTCTCGATCGCTTGGACAGCCTCGTTGTGGTGTCGATATTCGTGCTCCTGAGCACCTTTCTACTTTCGGGCGCTTATCCGTCGGCGGCTGGCTGAGCCTGGCGGTCCCGGGCGTCTGGGATGATGGGTTGGTGACCACCCCGATCCGTCTGGCGATCCTGGGCGCGACCGGTTCGATCGGGCGCCAGGCGCTCGATGTCGTGCGCGCGCATCCGGATCGCCTTCGCGTCGTCGCGCTCGGCGCGAACCGCAACGCCGACGAGCTGCGCAAGCTCGCGACCGAGTTCCCGACCGCGCGCACCGCGCTCGGCCCCAACGCCCTTGTGGCCCTCGCGACGGATGCGGACGCGGACCTCGTGCTCGTCGCGACTCCCGGCGTCGCCGCGCTTCGAGCGACCGTCGCCGCGCTCGACGACGGCAAGTGCGTCGCCCTCGCGAACAAGGAGGTCCTCGTCGCCGCCGGTCATGTGATCCGCCGCCTGTCAGGCGGGGCGGGGGACCGCCTTCGCCCGGTCGACAGCGAGCACAACGGACTCTGGCAGTGCCTGGTCGGTGAGGATCTCTCGAAGGTCCGCCGCGTGGCGCTCACCGCGTCGGGCGGCGCCTTCCGCGACGTCCCGCTCGAGGCCCTTCCGGGGGTCACGCCAGAGCACGCGCTCCGTCATCCGACGTGGAAGATGGGACCGAAGGTCACCATCGACTCGGCAACGCTCGTGAACAAGGGCTACGAGGTCGTTGAAACGCGATGGCTGTACGGCCTCGAGTACGACCGCATCGACGTCGTCTACCACCCGGAGAGCGTCGTGCACGCGCTCGTCGAGTACGTTGATGGCAGCGTGAAGGCACAGCTCGCCGAGCCGGACATGCGCCTGCCTATCCAGTACGCGCTCCTCTGGGACCGCGCGCCGTCGCCCGCGCCGCGCTTCGATTGGAGCGCTGACCGCACGCTGCACTTCGGCGAGATCGACGTACGGCGCTACCCGTGCTTCGCCGCGGTGCTGGAAACCGCGCGATCCGGTGACCTCGGGGCGATAATCGGGTTGTCGGCCGCCGACGAGCTCGCCGTCGAGCGCTTCCTGCGCGGCGACATTCCGTTCACCGACATCGCCGGGCTTCTGCGCCGCGGCGCGGACCTTGGCGCACGCGCGAAACGATCGCGCGAGCCAGAGCTCGACGAGATCATCGCGATCGACGCTTCTGTCCGCGCATCCCTCGCCACGCCGGCGGCGGTCGCCTGATGGGGCTGATCCAGTTCTTCATCGATAACCCGCTCGCGATCCCGCTCTTCCTCGTGATGTTCACCCTGATCATCGCGGTGCACGAGTTCGGTCACTACATCACCGCGCGTCTGCTCGGCATGCGCGTGCTCGAGTTCGCGTTCGGGTTCCCGCCACGAATCCTCGCCATCCGCCGCGGCGGGATCGACTACAGCGTGAACGCGATCCCGTTCGGCGGCTTCGTGCGGATCCTCGGCCAGGACGACTTCTCCATCGAGCAGCAGGGCGCGGGCGACCCCGGCTCCTTCACGTCGAAGCCGTGGTGGGCTCAGGCCATCGTCCTCGCCGCCGGCGTCGCGATGAACTTCGTGCTCGCGATCGTCGTCCTGACCGCCGCTTTCATGATCGGCACGGAAGCGCCGACCGATGTGGTCCGGGTCGCAGAGGTGTCGCCAGGGTCGCCCGCCGAAGTCGCGGGGATCCAGCCTCTCGACATCGTGCGCTCGATAGATGGCAGGTCGGTCACGCGCACGACGGACCTGCGGACCTACATCTTCGCGCACGCCGGCCAGGAGGTAAGCATCGTTATCGAACGCGACGGGACGGCGATCGGACCGCTCAAGGTCGTGCCGCGTACCGCACCTCCAGCCGACGAGGGCCCGGTAGGCGTCAGGCTCGAGGACGTCACGACCCCGCCGATCGCGCTGTCACCTCCGCAGGCCTTCGTGCAAGCCGCTCGGCTGACGGGCGACGTGGTCAGGCAGATCGCGGAGCTCCCCGGTCAGCTGCTTTCGCGACCCGCGAACGAGCCGGGGCCACCGCCCGTCGGCGGCCCGATCCAGATCTTCCTCGTGACGGCGGCCGTGTCGCAGCTCGGGGTGGCCGCATTCCTCAAGCTGATCGGGATCATCTCGGTGAACCTGGGCGTGCTCAACATCATCCCGTTCCCCGGGCTCGACGGCGGACGCCTCTTCTTCGTGCTGCTCTCCGCAGCACTCCGTCGGCGTCTGTCGCCTCAGGTCGAGGCGGCGATCCACGCTGTCGGGTTTGTCCTCCTGCTCGGCCTGCTCGTGGTCGTCAGCGTCGCCGACATCCGCCGCGCCGCCGGAGGCTAGCTCCCCAGTCGCTGGGCGAACATCCAGCGATGCCCTTCGAGGTCTTCGACGCGGTACTGCCGCTGCCGCTCGTTCGTCTCCGGCTCGCTCAGGATCTTCGCGCCGCCGCGCTTGGAACGGCCGAAATGAGTGTCGACATCGCCGACCATGACGACGACACCGTCGACGATGTACGGAGTCTCGAGCCACTGGCGCGCCAGTGCGCAGGCCTGCGCGTGACGGCGCGGGCCCTGATAGGCATCGGTCGGGTGCCCAACCATGACAAGTCCTCCGTCGAGCTCGAGGACAACGTCGGTGACCGTCCCCACGCCGTCATGGAATCGCTCTGTCTCTCGGAAGCCGAAGACCTTGCAGATCCACTCGGCCGCGAGACCAGCGTCCTCATACGCGAGCATCGGGATCACGCGCTGCTCAGTCATCGGTCTCGCCTCCTTGCTCTTCGCAACAAATGATGCACTCGCGCGCGCCGAATAACGCGGTCATCATGCCCGAATGACCGAGCCGGTCGTCGACGTCCGGGAGCTGCGCAAGACCTTCCGCGTCACCGAACGCGAGGAGGGCCTCGCCGCGACGCTCCGGTCATTCGTAAAGCGCCATCGCAAAGATGTGAACGCGGTCGCGGGGATCACGTTCCGCATCGACCCAGGCGAGGTCGTCGGCTTCCTCGGGCCGAACGGAGCGGGGAAGACCACAACGCTGAAGATGCTCTCCGGGCTCCTTCATCCGAGTGCGGGCGAGGCGCGGGTCCTCGAGTTCGTGCCCTGGCGGCGCGAGAACGCCTATCTGAAGAGGATGACCCTGCTCATGGGCAACCGGTCCCAGCTGGTGTGGGACATCCCGGCTGCCGACAGCTTCCGCGTCCTTCAGGAGATCTACCGCATCCCCGAGGAGCAGTTCCGCGACACCGTGAAGGAGCTGACCGAGCTCCTCGAGCTGCAGGAGCTCGTCCACAAGCCGGTGCGCAACCTGTCGCTCGGCGAGCGCATGAAGGTGGAGTTCGCGGCGGGCCTGATCCACTCACCGAGCGTGGCGTTCCTTGACGAGCCGACGATCGGGCTCGACATCTCCATGCAGGTGCGCATCCGCCGCTTCGTCGCCGAGTACAACCGGCGCACCGGCGCGACGATCCTCCTGACGAGCCATTACATGGACGACGTGGTCGCGCTCTGCAAGCGCGTGATCGTCATCCACCGCGGTCGGCTCCTGTACGACGGCCCGCTCGCGGATCTCGCGGAGCGCATGGCGCCGTACAAAGTGATCACCGCGACGCTCCACGACGGTGCGGCGTCGTCGACCGACCTCGACGCCTACGGCACGGTCGTATCGCGCGAAGAGGGGCGCGTGACCCTCCGCGTGGACCGTCAGGTGGCGCCGGAGCGGACCGCGAGGTTGGTGAACGATCTCGGCAGCCGCCTGGCGGATATCTCGGTCGAGGATCCGCCGATCGAGGAGGTCATCGACCGCGTCTTCACATCCGAGCAGACGATGGTGAGCGCGTGATCCGCATGTATCGCGCGCTCCTCGTCGCGCAGATCCAGGCTGCTTCGCAGTATCGCGTGCAGTCGATCCTCTGGATGCTGTTCTCGGTCATCCGACCGGTGATCTTCCTCGCGGCGTGGGTCGCGGTCGCGAACTCGCAGGGCGGACAGATCGGGGCGTACGACGTCCGCGACTTCGCGGCCTACTACATCTGCCTGTCGCTCGTGAGCAACCTCACGATGAGCTGGAACGCATACGAGTTCGAGTTCGAGGTACGCATGGGACGCCTCTCGCCGAAACTGCTGCGGCCGCTCCATCCGATCCACTACTCGGTCGTCGAGAACCTCGTCTGGAAGCTCACCACGATCGTCCCGCTGGCGATCATCCTGGTGTTCGTCTCCCTCACCTTCGACGCGCGGTTCCGCACAACGCCGGCGCATCTGCTCCTGTTCATCCCGAGCGTGCTGCTCGCTGCGGCGCTCGCCTTCTTCTCGGGATGGGTCCTCGCGACCCTCGCGTTCTGGACGACCCGGGTGCATGCGGTCTCGACCTTCTGGGATCGCGCCGCGTTCATCTTCGCGGGGCAGATCGCGCCGCTCGCGCTCCTGCCTGGCCCGCTGCAGGCCATCTCGCTCGCTCTGCCGTTCGGGTACATCCTCGGCGTCCCCGCCGAGATCCTTCGGGGCGGCGTGAGCATCCCCACGGCGCTTCAGCTCATGGCCGGTCAGGCGATCTGGCTGGTCATCTTCTACTTCGCTTTCCATCGCGTGTGGCGTGTCGGTGTCCGGCAGTACAGCGCGGTGGGTGCCTGATGGTCCGCTACCTGCGCCTGCTGCGACTGTTTTTCCGGACCGAGCTCCAGTACGAGCTCGAATACCGGCTGAACCTACTGCTCGAGATCGTTCAGACGATCGTCGTCACCTCGACGAGTGTGGCCGCCGTCCTCGTGCTGTTCAGCTACACGACCGTGCTGAACGGCTGGGATCTCGGCGCGATGCTCGTCTTGCTCGGGTGTTTCTATCTGGTCCAGGGATTCGGTGAGCTCGTTCTGCAACCGAGCTTCGAGAAGTTCATGGAGCACGTCCGCCTCGGGACGCTTGACTTCGCGCTCCTCAAGCCGGTCTCAGCCCAGTTCCTGGTCACCCTCCGCAACTTCCAGGTGGTGCAGCTCGCGCAGATGGCGCTCGGCGCGATCGTCGTCGCCGTTGGCGTTTCGCGGATCCCGAGCATCGGCCTCGCCGAGGCGATCGGATTTCCGATCGCGCTCCTGTGCGGCTTTGGGCTCATTTACGCGCTCCTGCTGGCGCTCTCGACCTTCGCGTTTTGGTTCGTGCGCGTCGACAACCTCATGGCGCTTTACTGGTCGTTCATGGACGCGGGCAGGTTTCCGGTTGACGTGTATCCCGGCTGGCTTCGCGTCACGCTCTCGAGCGCCGTTCCGATCGGCGTCGCCGTGACCGTCCCCGCGCAGGTGATCGCCGGTAGGCTCGATCCGCT
>DATLPP010000068.1:0-5799 GCA_035535615.1 Candidatus Udaeobacter sp. | reverse complement strand
ACGGAACGAAGCCGATTCCGAAGACGACTTCTACGACACGATCGTCTCCGAGCTGCGCCAGCCACTCACGACCATCAGCGGAAGCGCACAGCTCGCGAAGCGTCTCTTGAAGTCGGATCCAGCGGGCGCTGGTGAGGCGCTTGACCAGCTCGTGAAGCAGGTCGGGCGCATGAACTTGCTCATCGTCGAAATCCGCGATCGCGCTCGCGACGCGGAGCATGTGGAGGCTTTGTTCAAGAGATGAGAAAGCTGCTCGAGCTCATTGCCGTGATCGCGCTGCTCAATCTCGTTGGTTTCCAGGCACTCGCCGATGGGCCGACGCTGTCGGCACAGCCCGACGTCCGGCCCGACGCTCAGGGATCGACGGTCGGCGGATCCGCAACGGCCACCGGTGGCGACGCCGGCCCGGCGACGGTCACGTCGAGCCAGCCGGTGACCGCCTCGAGCTCGAATGCCGCGACGCCGGGATCTGCGGCGCAGGGTTCCACCTCCGCGAGCGGCCCGGGCACCGAAGCGAGCGTGCCGACGAACGCAGCCGCGTCGCAGCCGAACCCATCCGCGCCAGACGGATCGACCCCAACGACGACGGGGCCAGCGGCCGACGCCGATGCGAGCAGGAGCAACGTGACGGCCTCGGACTCGCGCGTGCGCGCGAATGCCGACGCGGATGCGATCGCATGGTTCACCGGATCGATGGCGGGCATCGGGTCGGCGCAGGACCCGACCCGCGCTTCGACCTGCTCGACCGCGGAGGCGACTCCCGGCGTGCCGACCAATGCGAGCCTCGGCACGAGCTGCGGCACGAGCCCGTCATCGGCCTCCGAGGACTTCTCGGCGACCAGCTCCGACGGAAATGGCGGGTCCGGTGCGCCATCCGGTTCCGCGTGCTTCCTCGCGGACGCCTCGGCCGGGCCATCTCCCACAGCTGATCTGAGCGGCGCATGCGGCGACACAAGCGCGACTTCGACGGGCGGCTCGTCCGCTGGAAACGCCGGCAACGCGAACGGATCAGCCGGCACACCGCCTTCGGCTCGCTCGAGCACGAACGCCGATGGATACGCAGTGAACCTTCTCGGCATCGCGTCCCTGCCATCGACAGCGACGACCACGGAGTCCGGGATGCTTCTCGGCGCGACGATCGCGGGAGCCGGGGTGCTCCTTCTTCGCCGGCGTCGCCAGAAAAACTAGCCCGCTCGATTTCGCGCTGCGCGTCTCTCCGATGCTGAATGCCGCTTCAGCATCGAAGACGCGCATTTCGTACGACAGGGTCACCTCTTAACGCGCACGACCTGCGATGCTCGCGACATCGTGGGCGCCAACCATTTGCGCGGGTCGTTCGAGTCGGTATGCGACTAAAGGCTCACTTGACCGCACGTTGAGCAGGGCTAACAGTTGGTCCCTCATGGCACGTCCGAGGCCGACCACATAAGTCTCCGCGCGCTCGGCGCTCGACGACGCAGCGATTCCCCGACCGTCCTCGTCGCGGACGACGACGCCGGACTGCGGGCGGCCACGCGAGTCGCGCTGGCCGCGCAGGGCTGGACCGTCTTCGAAGCCGCGAGCCCCGAAGAATGCCTCGCGTTGGCCCGCGAGCATCGGCCCGATGTACTGCTCCTTGACGTCAACTTCGAAGGACACGATCGCGATGGCTTCGCGGTGTGTCGGAAGCTGACCGCCGAACGCGAGACGAGGTCCATCCGGGTGGTGCTATTGACAGCCAACGACGATCCGGAGAACCGCGCGTTCGCGAGCGCGGTCGGAGCCACCGCTTTCATCGTCAAGCCTTTCGGACCCGCCGACCTCGTCCGTCTCCTGCGCGTGATTCGTGAGGAGTCGGGCGATGAACCCCGGGTCGGACTCCGCTTGGTCGAGTCCGGGTCGATCACACCGTCGCAGCTGGAAGAAGCGCTCGGCGAGCAGCGCCGGCAGGCCGAGAAGAGTCCCCTCGGCGCCATCCTCGTTCAGCTCGGGTTCGCGACCGAAGACGATGTGCGGCGCGCGCTCGAGCGCGAGCAACGATCAACGTTCCAAAGGGATGCGACGTCGCGTTCGCGGGTACCACTTCGTGTCGTCATCGCCGACGACAACGCGAGCGTCCGCGAAGGACTCCGCGAGGTGATCTCCGCCGAGGCCGATTTCGTCCTGGTCGGCGTGGCGGCCGACGGCGCCGAGGCGCTGCGACTCATCACCGAACACCGGCCCGACCTGGTCGTGCTCGACAACGAGATGCCCCAGCGGAGCGGTGTTGAAGTGCTGCGTGCCGTACACGACACCATGCCGGAGACGGCGATCGTCATGTTCACGCTCGATGACAGCATTCGCGAAACCGCATTGGCAGCGGGCGCGGCGGCCGTTCTGCCAAAGGACACTCCTATCGACACCCTGCTGTCTGAGATTCGGCGCCACGGGCGGGCCGCCCCGCAGGTCAAGGTGACGAGAAGCGTCGTCCTGACCCGGCGCGGCGTTGGCCAAGCCTGGAGGACGCTGGCTCAGCGACGGCGCGCGGTGTCCGTGGTGGCGATCCTCCTGGTTTTCTACGCCGGCGCGTTCTTGTTGGCGGAACCCACGCTCGGAGCATCGGCGAGCCTGCTGGCGATCGCGATCGTCGCGCTCGGTGGCGCGTTGCTCGGCCCGGAGGCCGGTGTCGCGCTCGCGCTCCTTTGCTCCATCGAGAGCGTCGTGTTGTGGCAGACGACGAATCACCAGATCGGCGAGCCGATCCTCCGTATCGGTGGCAACGGGCTGGGCATCGTGGCTCTCGTCAGCGTCGGCGCCGGCTTTGGCGCGATGCGCCTGGTGCGCGGGCGTCTCGACATGCGCGCGCGAAGGATCGGCGCGTTCGCGGAGGCCGCACTTGGTTTGACCTCGGGTCTGGACCCGAACACGCTGGGGATGCTCGCCGAAGCTGTGTTGGAGCTGGTCCCTGGCGATGCGGCGCTCATCTACGTCTCGGTGCCGGGCGGTGGGCTCGAGCTCGTCGGGACGGCGGGCGTCGACAAGAGCGTTCTCGGCCAGCGACGGACGGCCGGCGCCATCGCGAAGGCGTTCCGCGAAGCCCGGGCCACACCGCTGACGTCCCTCGACGCGATGGCCATGGAGGACCTTGGCGACGCACGCGCCGGCGTGGCGGTTCCGCTGACCCGTCCGGGCGAACCCCCTTGCGGCGTCCTTGCGGTCTTCGCGAATCGCCCCGTGGTCTACGGACCTGAGCAGATCCAGAGCGTGACGGGATATGGATCGTTCCTCGCGGCGTTGCTGCGCGCATCGCCCGCGGCGACGGCGCTCAGTGAGGGGCTGCCGGCTCGGCCGTAAGCAGGCGCGCGCCGGTCCGCTCGAGCTCGTCGGCGATGTACTCGTAGAAGCGGGCGTAGAAGATCCGAAACTCTTCTTCGCTTTCGGTGCCGCGCAGCGAGCGGAGCTCATCAGCGAGGCTCCGCTGGTTTGCGAGCGTCTCCTCGTAACGCTCGCGGTAGTGAGCGAGATTCGAATGGAGATCCGTGACGATCGCTGGCGCGTCGCGGGTCAGCCTTTTGAACGTCTCCGCCTTGTCCCAGAGCATCGGCACCGAAAAGAGGAACGGATCGCGTCCCGGCGAGAACATCTGATTTCGCGCGGCGTCATGGATCGGGGACGAGGCGATGAGAGCACCGGGCCTCGTGGTGATCCATCCGTCGTTCATCGTTCGGCGGACGTCGTGGTTTCTGAAGGCGGAAAGTGCATCGTCGATCGGACGCTCGTTGCCGGCTTCGTAGAGCCGGACGAAATTGTTCGCAGGGAACGAGAAGTCCGACATCTGACTTAGCGCGAGGGCCCGTGCGACGCTCACCACGTCTCTCGCGACGTTGATCGCGCCGGGGCCGCGTGCGACCTTCGGGTCCCAGACCCCCGCGGCCGCGAGCGCGTTGTGCGCGACGTGGCTGCAGTTGTTCGTGTACATGTTCCAGATGTAGCCGCTCTGCTGAGCGCTCTCGTTGGCGCTGTTCAGGTAGGCGATCACCTTGGCGATTGCATTGCGGCTCATCGGCAAGCGGGCGCAATACGCGGTGCGCGCGAAGTTCAGCGCGAAGTCCGTCCCGATCGAATGCTGAACGATGAATTCCTCGGGATTCGCCGCCGAGGATCTTTCTCGCATGAGCGCGTCTTTGATGGCGATGCCCTTGAACCAACCGGCCGTCGTCGCCTTCTTGATTGCCGCCTCATAGAAATCGCGGTCCAGGGTCTGGTCGTTCGCGAGGCCACCGCGAAAGAACTCGTCGCGCCCCGGGATCGCGACCCACGTCACGTTGTCGAAGATCTTGTTCACGCTGATCCCCGTGCCTGCGTCCGGGTCGGAAAGATCCGTTCCGTCCGCGACGAGACGCAAGCGCGGATAGCTCGCGCCGGGGTCGATCTCCGCGCCGTTGATGAAAAGGGTCGCGTGCCCGCCCCAGCCACCGGGCTTCGCACCCATCTGATGGAACTGGGTCACCGCGCAGACCTCGACCGAGTACGGAAAGAGCGCGTTGTACGTGAACTGCTCGGTCGTCCGCTTCCTCCTGCCTCGAAAGTCCGATGACACTACGCCTCGGACCGACAGACCAAGCGAGCGGTCGCGAAACTGACGCGCTTCGCGAACAAGATCGAACGCATTCACGTCCATCGGGATCGATCGCGAGGGTTCCGGCGGTCCGTACGTCAATCTGCGATGCACGAGAGCGTTCATGTGTGAACGCTTCTCGCGTCCGACATTTTTCGGCGCGGTGTCCATCGCGTTTCAGTCGGCATCGCGTTTACCGGTGATTGCCCCGGCGGCCGCTGCGGCTTCGTATGTTCGACGCAGCCGCCGATCAGCTCCGAGTCTCCCCACCCCCCCAACCGCGGGGCGACGGACTCCTCTCCCCATAGATGGAGTCCGTCGCCATGTTCTGGCGGACTACGCAAACCGGTCCCGCGGAACCACTAATAGGTAGAACTGACTTGTGGACCGCCACCAATGGGAGACCGAGCTTGTCGCTTGTTATGCGCGCGTCGTGCGCGCCCTGATCGTGCTTGCCCAGAGCCGAGAGCAAGGAGAGGACGCCTTTCACGACGCACTTATCGGCGCACTCGAGCCAGGCGTCATCGAGGGGATTCGCCGCGCCGACGCCTGGCTCTTCACGGTGGGACTCCGGAGCCTCCGCAAATCACGGTGGAAGGCGCGGCTCGACGTTCCACTCCGGAGCATGCGGCGCACGACCCCGCCGCCGACGACCGAGCGGGTGGAGGTCACCGAGCTCCTCGGTCGACTGGCGCCGCGTCAACGCGAGATCGTCATCGCGCGCTTCTATCTCGACCTTTCGTATGAGCAGATCGGCGAGGCCTTTGGAATTTCCGTCGGAACAGCGACGGCCACCGTGAGTCAGGCGCTGGCGCGTCTGCGCAAGACGGAAAAAGGAACGGCTACGTGGACGAACGCGAAGAACTAGAGAGCGACGGAGCCGCACTCCGGAGTCACCTGCGGGCTCGGATCGACCTGATCGAGGTCGGCGATCTCGTCACATATCTCGCGCGTCCCCGACGCCCACGCCGCCTGTTTCGGGTAGCGCGTTTTTCCTTCGCAGTCGCGGGTACGGCTCTCCTTCTGATCGCGGCGTTGATCGTGGGTACCCAGTTCCGCCTCTCGCGTGTGCCACCGGCGTCCTCTCCGGTTGCCACCGCGCCACCCATCGGTCTCTCCGCCAAATACGGTGTCATCGCTTTAACGCGTGACGGATTCGTGGTGCGCAGCGAAGCCGACCCCAATCCAATCCGCCGGATCGAACCGACGAGTCACCGCTACCC
>DATLPP010000067.1:0-23167 GCA_035535615.1 Candidatus Udaeobacter sp. | reverse complement strand
GTTCACGCCGGTCCCGTTCCTCGCGACGCGCGCTGTTCGGCGCGTGCCGCGCCGCGTCCGCCGGCCCGCTCCGGCGACGGTCACGGTCCCCCGACCGACTCGCGAACCCGCACCCGGCCCGCTTCCGTCTCCGGCGCCGATTCCGGTCGCGCTTGATGCCGCCGAACCCTCGCCTGTTGGGGTTGGCTCGACGGACTGATACTCGGCGGCATGGAAGTGCTCCGCGACTTCACCTCGTGGCCAAAGGGGCCGGTCCACCTCGCGATAGGAGTCTTCGATGGCGTCCACCTCGGGCACCACGCGCTCATAGCCCAGCTGGCCCGCGGTGCGCGCGAGGAGCACGCAAGAGCCGTGGCGGCGACGTTCGACCCGCTTCCGATCCAGGCCCTCGCGCCCGGGGCGCCGGCATCGGCGCTCTCCGACGTCAATGATCGGGCGAGGCTTCTCCGCGAGGCCGGCGCGGACGCGGTCGTGATCTTTCGCTTTGACGCCGCGTTCGCGAGGCTCTCGGCGGACGAATTCGTCGACCGCGTGCGCGGGGCGTGCGACGTTCGTCGCATCGTCGTCGGTCCGGACTTCCATTTCGGCCGCCGCGCCGAAGGCGATGTCGAGAAGCTCAGAGCACGCGGAAAGCGCGACGGCTTCGTGGTCGACGTGGTCACGCCAATCGAGATCGACGGAGCGATCGTCAGCTCGACCCGCATTCGGAACCTTCTACTCGCCGGCGACGTCGAGGCCGCGGCGCGACTCCTTGGCCGGCCGTACAGCGTGCGCGGCAGCGTCGTGCACGGCGCGAAGCGTGGACGCGCGCTCGGTTTTCCCACGATCAACCTCGCGCTTCCGAAGGAGCGTCTGCTGCCACGCGACGGGATCTACGCGATGTGGGCCGAGATGGGGGAGGGTCGCTTCAAGGCCGCCGCATCGCTCGGGGTCCGTCCAACATTCGGCGGCGGCGAGCGAGTGCTCGAGGCGTATCTTCTCGACTTCTCCGGCGAGGTCTATGGGGAGGAGGTCGAAGTCGCGTTCGCGAAACGTCTGCGGGACGAGATCGCGTTCGCAAGCCCAGCGGAGCTGTCCGCGCAGATAGCGCGTGATGTGGAGGAGACGAAACGCGCGCTCTGACTGCGCGGTACGAGATCGAAACGGAGCGTCTTCTCCTGCGGCAGTGGCGTGACGGCGACTGGGTCGGCCTGCAGCGAACCTACGGCGATCCCGAGGTCATGAGCTGGATTGGCGCCGCTCCGGCTGACCTTGCGTCAACCGCCGCGGCCGTCGGGCGGATGTGGATGCACTGGCGACTTCTTGGCTACGGGATGTTCGCGGTCGAAGAGCGAACGAGCGGCGAGCTCGTCGGCCGAGTCGGCCTGATGCTCCATCCAGATTGGCCGCTCGACGGACCGAAGGTCGAGATCGGCTGGACGCTTCAGCGCTCCGCCTGCGGCCGCGGCTACGCCACCGAGGGTGCAAAGGCTAGCCTGACGCTCGCCTTCAATGTGCTCGATCTGCCTCAGGTCTTCAGCATGACCCGGCCGGATAACGTTCGGTCGCGTGCGGTGATGGAACGATGCGGGTTGACGCAGCGTGGCGAGCTCGACTTCCACGGCTGGCACCAGGTCCACTATGCGATCGATCGGAGGGATTGGCCGCCTCATGATGGGCAGGTGCCGCCGACGAAGATCAGAGCGGTGGGGGAACTATGAGCACTCTCGTCAAGCCGAACTATGAAGCGGTCGCGAATTGGGAGCGCATCCCCGCGGGGTACACGCATCCCGACGTCGCCGCCGTCGCGGTCAACTCCAAGGGACGCGTCTACCTCTTCTGCCGCTCGGAGCACCCGGTGATGATCTACGAGCGGGATGGACGGTTCGTCGCCTCCTGGGGCGAGGGCGTGTTCACGATGCGCACCCATGGCATCACGATCGGACCGGATGACTCCGTCTACTGCACCGACGACGCCGGACATTCTGTGCGCAAATTCACGCCCGATGGAAAACTGTTGCTCACCCTCGGCGACAACGAAGGCAAGCCGTCTGACACCGGGTACGACGGCTCCACCATCACGACCGTCACGCGCAGCGCGCCGCCCTTCAACCGTCCGACGAACCTCGCGGTCGCTCCGAGCGGCGACCTCTTCGTCTCTGATGGTTATGGAAACGCACGGGTGCACCGTTTCTCTGCGACCGGAAAGCTCCTGGCGTCGTGGGGCGAGCCGGGTACCGGGCCGGGTCAGTTCATGCTTCCGCATGGGATAGCCGTCGATCCGACTGGAAATGTCCTCGTGTGCGATCGGGAGAGCGACCGCATCCAGGTCTTCACCGCGGAGGGCCGCTTCATTCGAGAGATCACGGAGGTCCAGCGCCCCACGCAGATCGCGCTCGCCAACGGTCTGATATTCGTTTCGGAGCTCGGGTGGCGCGCCGGTCAACGATCATTCAGACACGGACCGATCGAGCGCGACCTCCCGAGCCGCGTGAGCGTCCTCGACGCGAACGGAACGGTGGTCGCGCGGATCGGCGGACCCGATCCCTGCGCTGCAGGCAGCTTCTGCGCTCCACACGGACTCGCAGTCGACTCGAACGGAGATCTCTACGTGGCGGAGGTCGTATGGACCATCGCCGGGAAAGCGGGACTCGTGCCGCCGGATTGCCACACCGTTCAGAAGCTTCAAAGGATCGATTAGCGGGCGAGGTCGCGCCGCTACTGGAAAGAGACGCTACTTACGCGGCGCTTCGGGACAATCGGCCCGTGAATCTGATCCGCCAATGCGCGTTCGTCCTGATCCTGGGCACGCTCGCGTGCAAACCCCTCGGCTCGGCGGCGCCATCGACGCAGGCGGCGGGCACGAGCTGCGAGTTCATCGGCGCGCGTTTCGTTCCGCCGACCGGATGGACCGTCAAAGAAGAGAGCGACGGTGAGCCGCTTTCACGCATCACGCTGAGCGGCTGGTCCGGCAGCCACGAGGTCCTCGCTTCCCTCTTCGCGCGTGAGACCCTTCCGTCGGTGGAGCGCAACCCAACCGATCAAGCGCGCGCGTACTTCCAGAAGTTCCGCGCGGCCACTTCCGATCAGCCGTGGACCGACATCGTGGAGACCAGCTTCGAGGACGCGGGCCATACCTATCCGGCGCTGGCCTATCGCGAACGCATCCAGGCTGTCGTCTCGGCGATGGACGTTCAGCAGGACACCGTCGTGCTGCTCGTCTTTCCCGCCGACTTCCTGGCGGGGGGTTACTTCTACCCGTTCTTCTGGACCGACACGCACCTCGCGTCTGCGCCAACTGGCTCGCTTGAAGAGCTCCGCGCTCTGGTTGGAAGTTTTTCGGTCAAGTCCTCACCGGTTGGAGCTCCGGCGAAGGGGTGCGGCCTCCCTTAAGCGAGGCGAGCCGACGCTCGCGCTAGGCGCCTGCGCGTATCGCCCGAATCCGCGTTGCGGGTGGCACGGCGCAGCGGTCCGCTCGCGACGCGCGGGTGCCCCGGGGACCCGGTGACGCGACCGCGGAGCGGTCGCGGCGTACCGGGGAGGGTGCGCGGAGAGAGCGGGCCGCGAGCCGGGACAGGACCCGCAACGCGTTCAAACTGCTACGCACGTCCGACGTAGGCGCGAGCGTCGGCGATGCCGACCTCCCAGATGGAGTCGGCCCACGCGGGCTTGAAGCCGAGGCGCGTGTTGATCGCCAGCATCGGCGCGTTCGAGTCCGCGTTCCCCGTCCGGATGAGGCGCGCCTTCGGCCAATCGCGCAGCGCGCGCTCGAGCATCGCCGCCTTGAGCCACTTACCGAGGCCGTGCCCGCGGTGCGACGGGATCACCGCCGTGCCCTGCTGCCAGATGAGGTGCGGGATCTTGGGGTCGTAGGCGAGCTCGGTGTATCCCGCCGTTTCACCGGTCGCCTCGTTGATCGCGAGCACGAGTCGGCGCTCGCGGCCCATCGCGCGCCGCGACCGGTCGAACTCGCGGATCTGCTCGGGCGTCGTGTTCCAGTCCTGCATCGCCGAGTCGCCCCGTGGCGCGGTGTTCATGGTGTCGTACGCGACGATCACGCTCTTCATCTGGTCATCGGGAACGTCGCCGTCGATCCACTCCAGGCGATATCCCTCGGTTTCGATGCCGGCCCACTCGCGCACCATCGTGCGGTCAAGCTGCGAGAGATCGAGCTGATTGGTGTGCATCGTCAGGGTTGTCTTCGCGCCGACCCGTTTGAGGAATGCGGCGGCGGAAGGAACGCGATCGCTCGTGTAGAAGCCGAGCACGATGTCGTCGGCATCTCCCGCGCCGGCGACGATCTCACGGAAGAGCTGCTTCGCGATGCCCTTGCGCCGATCGGCCGGGAGGACATCGATGCCCGCCTCGCGCAGGTGCTGGTTCGTATCCGCTTCGAACCGCACGACGAAGCCGCGACCCACGAGCTCGCCTTCGGCCGACCGGGCGAGCCAATCGCGGATCACGACCATCGCCGGCCGGTTCCGCACGCGGCTCGCGAAAGCCTCGAACGAGAGCGGAGGATCCTCCGGCACACGCTCGGACGCCATCGCGTTGTGTAGCACCGCCGCCTCGCGGACGAGATCGTCGTCCGCGGTCGACAGGTCGACCGGCTCGATGGTGTAAGTCTTGGTGGAAATCGCCATGCCTCGGGCCATCATGCCCCGGCAGCCGTCGGCGAGGATTGTTAGATTCGGCATACATGCCCTCACCAAAGAATCCCCTCCGGTACGGCCTGAAGTTTTCGCAGCAGGTACATCCGATCGACGTCCAGACCGAGGTGTGGCGCATCGGCGACCAGGCGGGCTTCGACCACATCTGGCCGTTCGACCATCTCCTCGCTCTCGGCCCGGATCCGACGGCGCCGATCTTCGATGGGTGGACCGTCCTCGGCGCCATGGCCGCGCTCACCAAGCGCGCACGGATGGGACTGAACGTGACCGGCAATCTGTACCGGCATCCGGGGCTGATGGCCAAGATCGCCGTGACCGTCGATCACGTCTCGAACGGACGCCTCGAGTTCGGGATCGGGACGGGCTGGAACGAGCCCGAGTTCACGCAGTTCGGTCTTCCGTTCCCGAGTGCGGGCGACCGCGTCACGATGCTCGATGAGTCGCTCAAGGCGATGAAGCTCCTCTGGTCCGAGCCGCGGTCGACGTACAAGGGCCGGTTCTACGAGCTAAAGGACGCGATCGCCGAGCCGAAGCCGGTCCAGCGCCCGCACCCGCCGATCTGGATCGGCTCGAAGGGGGAGCGGATGCTGCGCTTAACGGCGCGCCACGCGGACGTGTGGCACTCGAACGCCGCGACGTTCGAAGAGGGCGTCGCCCTGAGCCAAGCGCTCGACGGAGCCTGCACGAAGGCCGGCCGCGATCCGGGCTCGGTCCGCCGCTCGATCTCGCTTCGCCTCACGACAGCTGAGGAAACGGTGGCGAAGGCCAAAGAGACGATCGCGGCCGGATTCACCGAGATTCTCGTGATGATCGCCGGCGGAAATATGCCCGCGGCCGACCCGCGAAAGCGCGCCGAAGAGGCTGCCGCCCTCCTTCCGCGGCTCCGAGCGCTCGGCTGACCGGTGCTCATCCGGTAGACTCATAAGCGAATAAGAGATCCAAAGGATCAAGAAAGGACAACGGGTGCCGTCAGCGACGCTCCCTAACAAGACTGAGGTGATCACGGCGTACCGCCGTGACGACAAGGACACCGGCTCGCCGGAGGTCCAGATCGCGCTCCTAACCGAGCGGATCAAGCACCTCACCGATCATCTGCGCACCGCCCGTCACGACAACGCAAGTCGCCGCGGGTTGCTCAGCATGGTCGGACAACGCCGACGGCTGCTCGCCTACCTGCACCGCAGAAGCCCGGAGCGTTACCAGGAAGTCATCGGGCGACTCGGTCTGCGACGGTGAGACCGCCCGCGTAAGCGGAAAACCCAGGAAAATCCTGGGTTTTTTCATAGGCACCCGAGATCAACAACCACATGCCAGTTACCCGTTCCCAGGCGACCATCAACGGCAAGCCGTTCACCTTCGAGACAGGCAAATACGCGAAGCAGGCGGGCGGCGCCGTCACGGTCCAGTACGGCGACACCGTTGTGTTCGCCGCCGCGACCGTCGCGAACACGATCCGCACGGGAATCGACTTCTTCCCGCTAACCGTCGACTTCGAGGAGCGCCTCTACGCCGCGGGGAAGATTCCCGGTTCGTTCCCGCGCCGTGAAGGCCGTCCCTCGGAGGAAGGCATCCTCACCGCGCGCCTCACCGACCGCCCGATCCGTCCGCTGTTCCCGAAGGGCTTCCGCAATGACGTGCAGATCATCGTTTCGGCATGGTCCGCCGATCAGGAGAACGACTACGACGTCCTCGCTGTGAACGCCGCGTCCGCCGCCCTGACGATCTCGAACGCTCCGTTCGAGGGACCGATCGGATGCGTTCGCGTCGGCACCGTGGACGGAGAGCTCACCCTCAATCCGACGATCCAGCAGATGGAGGAGAGCAAGCTCGACCTCATCGTCGCCGGTACGCGCGACTCGATCATGATGATGGAGGCCGGCGCGCACGAGGTCACCGAGGACTTCCTCATTCAGGCTCTCGCGCTCGCGCAGGAGGGCATCAAGAAGCTCTGCGACGCGCAGATGGACCTTCAGCGCGCCTCGGGCAAGCCGAAGATGGAATACGTCACCGTGGTGCCGGACGCCGCACGTCTGGGTGCGGTCACTTCGTTCCTCAGCCAGCGGCTCCGCGCCAAGCTCCGCAACCCGGATAAGGCGCAGCGCGAGGCCGGCCTCGACGAGCTGAAGCTCGAGGCCATCGCCCAGTTCGCCGCGGGAGAGAACGCCGCACTCACGCTCGAAGAGGTGAGCGCGGTCTACGAGCAGCTTCTCGAGGACGAGTTCCGCAAGGCCGTCACCGAGGAGAACCTGCGGCCGGATGGCCGCGGCACCAAGGACATCCGGCAGCTGTCGATCGAAGTCGGCGTGCTGCCACGCACCCACGGCTCGGCCGTCTTCACTCGCGGGCAGACGCAGGTCCTGTCGGTCGTGACCCTCGGACCGGGCGGTGACGAGCAGATCATCGACACGCTCTCGCCCGTCGACACCAAGCGCTACATGCATCACTACAACTTCCCGCCGTACTCGGTCGGCGAGGTTCGCATGATGCGTGGCGCCGGACGACGCGAGATCGGCCACGGCGCGCTCGCCGAGCGCGCGATCCTTCCGGTGCTCCCGACGAAGGAGGAGTTCCCGTACACGATCCGGGTGGTCAGCGAGACGCTCGAGTCCAACGGCTCGTCGTCGATGGCGTCGACGTGCGGCTCGACCCTCGCGCTCATGGACGCCGGCGTCCCGATCAAAGAGATGATCGGCGGCATCGCGATGGGTCTTGTGACCTCGGGCGACAAGTGGACCGTCCTCACGGACATCCAGGGCCTCGAGGACCACTACGGCGACATGGACTTCAAGGTCACGGGCTCGGCGAAGGGCGTGACCGCGCTCCAGATGGACATCAAGATCAAGGGGATCTCGCTCGACATCATGCGAGCGGCGTTCCAGCAGGCACGCGAGGCGCGCCTCGTCATCCTCGAAGCCATGCGCAACGTGATCAGCGAGCCGCGTCCCGACCTTTCGCACTGGGCGCCGCGCATCGAGACGATCAAGATCCAGCCCGACAAGATCCGCGAGGTCATCGGCCCAGGCGGCAAGATGGTCCGCGCGATCCAATCCGAGACAGGCACGACCATCGAGCTCGAAGACGACGGCACCGTCCGCATCACCGGTGCGAAGGCCGAAGGCCGCGACAGGGCCCGCGCGATGATCGAGGGTCTCACCAAGGAGCCCGAGGTCGGCGAGGTCTACGACGGCAAGGTCACCCGGATCATGAGCATCGGCGCGTTCGTCGAGTACCTTCCCGGGAAGGAAGGTCTCGTGCGGATCAGCGAGCTCTCGACCGAACGCGTCAACACCGTCGAGGACGCCGTCAAGGTCGGCGACAAGGTGAAGGTGAAGGTCGCCGAGGTCGACCGGATGGGCCGGGTCAACCTGTCGATTCGCGCCGTGAGCGAGAACGGCAACGACTACGAGACACGCCAGCGCGCCGAGCGCGAGCGGTACCGGGAGCGCGACGAGCGCGGTGGCGGTCCGCGGCCCGGCGGCGACAGGGGTGGGTTCCGACGCGGCGGTCCGCCGCGCCGATAAAGCATCCTCACCTTAGTTCTACCGGCCTATAACGAGGCGCGTCGCATCGAGGAAAGCCTCGGGCGATGCGCCGAGTTCTTTCGCGACCGCGAGATCGAGGGCGAGATCATCCTCGCCGACGACGGTTCGACCGACGCCACCGCCGACACGTTCCATCGGGCAAAGGTCGTCCACTCGCACCTCGGCCTGAGCTTCAAGGTGCTGCGCCTGCCGCATCGCGGCAAAGGTGCGGCGGTCCGCTCGGGAGTCGAGGCCGCCACCGGCGATCCGATCGTCTTTCTCGATGCGGACCTCACGATCCCCGTCGAGATCGTCGACCTGTTCATGACGGCGCTCGACACAGGCGCGGACATCGCGATCGCATCGCGTTACGTGCCGGGGTCGGTCGTGGACCGGCCGTGGTGGCGGCGCATCATGGGTGACGTCTTCCGCGCGGCGGTGCACCTGCTGGTGCCGACCGACATCCGCGACACGCAGTGCGGCGGCAAGATGTACACCGCCGAGGCCGCAAAGGACCTCTTCGGAAAACAGCGGTTAAACGGCTTCGCGTTCGATGCGGAGGTGCTCTTCCTCGCTCGACGCGCGGGCTACACCGTGCGCGAGATCCCGTTCGCACTGCGGCAGCACGGCGAAACGCGAATCGACTTCCTTGCCGACACGCCGAAGATGTTGCGCGACCTCTTCGTCATCCGCCTGAACGCCATGCGCGGCGTGTACGGCAGATGAACCTCGTCGTCACCGCCGACGACCTCGGCCTCTCGCCGGCTGTAACGAAGGGAATCCTCGAATCGCACCGCCGGGGCATCGTTCGCTCGACTTCTCTCATTGTCACCGCCGATTCCTCCGCCGAAGCCGCAGCGCAGGCGCGGATGGAGCCGGACCTCGAGGTCGGCCTGCACATCGACCTTGTGGGGGGCTGGCCGGTGAGCGATCCGGCAGCGGTACGGAGCCTCATCGACGAGGAGGGCCGGTTCGTCGGGCTCGCGGAGCTGACCAAGCGGCTTTTGAGCGGCCGCGTCCGTGCCCGCGAAGTCGCCGCCGAGGTCCGTGGTCAAGCGGCTCTGGCGCGCTCCTGGGGAATCCTGCCGCTCGCCTGGGACTCGCACCGCCACGTGCACTTGATGCCTCCGGTGGCCCGGGTGGTGGGCCGCGTTGCCCGGGACGAGGGCGTTCGGTGGATCCGGCGGGCTCGGTCGCCGCGCACCTGGACCGGACCGAAGGAGACCGCGCTCCGCGCCGCGACCTTCGTCTCGGCCCTCGCGTTCCGGGGCATACCGGGCAACGCGTGGTACGTCGACATCACGTCACAGCGGCCGCGTCTCGACGCGGCGGGGGTCGCGCTCCTCGCGGCGTACGGAGGAGTGGGGGAGATCGGAGCGCATCCTGGATATGTGGACGACGCGCTTCGTGCGGCCGACACACTGATCGACGATCGTCCGAAGGACCTCGAGATCCTCACCGATCCGCTGCTTCGCACGGCGTTCGGCAGCGACGCCGTCCGCTGGCGGGTTCCCTGATGCCCGGCGCGAGCACGAGCGCCGCACTGAATCGGGCGGTCCATCGATATCGCGCCGCGCCGTTCGGCGCGCGCATCTTCGTGCACGGGCGCGCATTCCTGTCCGACCTCGCGTTCGTCGAGCGATTCGTCCCGAGGAAGGGTTTTATCGTCGACCTCGGCTGCGGTCACGGTCTTTTTCCATGCCTCCTGCGCGAGGCGTCCGAACAGCGACGCGTTCTCGGGATCGACCTCGACGAGCGCAAGATCGAGGTCGCGCGGGGCGCGGTCCGCGACACGCAGTGGCTGCGTTTCGAGGTCGGCGACATCATCAAAGACCAGCCGCCGCACTGCGATGCCGTCACGATCGTCGACGTCCTCTACCTGCTTCCCTTCGAGGATCAGGAGCGGGTGCTGAAGAACGCCGCAGCGGCGCTCGGCGAAGGTGGGCCGCTCATCGTCAAGGCGCAGGAGCGCCGCACCGATCCGCGGTACGCGATCACCTACGCGCAGGAGCTCGTGACCGTAGGACTCGGCTTCACGCGCGGCGGTCACGAGCGCTTCTATTTCCCATCGCGCGAAGCGGCGCTCGGGATGTTCGAGCGCACCGGATTCGTCGTCGAAGTCGAGGAGATGCCGCGCCGGCCATATACCGACGTGGTCTATCTCGCGCGCAAGGCTCCTCTGTCCAGGTGAAGCGGCTGCTCCAGGCCCTGACATCGGGGAAGGACCTTGAGGAGCTCGATCGCCAGGGACCGATCCGTGACGGGAAGGATGACCCAGAGCCGGCATATCGGGCGATGGTGTCTTGGATCGAGGCCCTCCACGAAGCGCGCCGGCTTCGGCTCATGTCCCAACTAAGAGCTTGGCTCGGGCCCGAGAAAAGCGTTTGGCATCAAACGGCGGCGATTGAGATCGCGGTCAGACTAAGGAACGAGAGTTTGATGGCGGCCGCCGCGGACGAGGCGCGGCGGCGGCCTACCGGACGGGAGTCTCATTTCTTTCAGCTTGACTTTGTCTATGGCGTTATGCGGTTTCCGACATTGGCCGGGAAGGCGCTCCTTGATGAATGGCGTAAACGCATGGGTGCGCCTAGCTCCCACGAAGAGCGCGTCATCGCAATTCGGTCGGAGGTCGTGCACTGCGTCGCCGAACGACTGGGGCCGGCCTGCGTCAGAAATGCGCTCGAAGAGGCGAGGCGCTCGAATGACTCTGGAGCGCTCCATTCGGTGGCGGCTCTCGTTTGGGCGGTCGCTCGCGACTCCGAACATGCAATGCTCGGACTGGAGCTAACAGATGCCGAGCGGCGACTCATCATTGCCGACGTCCCGCCGCGAGCGACCTGACTGAGTGGCGACGCCAAACATCTTCACCTATGCCCAGTGAGGTGCCGCCATAATTCCTGCGGTGCCGAACACTAACGAGATGGACTTGAGGCTTGTCGCCGACGAGATCCGCGCCTGCACCGCGTGCCCGCTGCACCGTAGTGCGCGGCAGGCGGTCCCCGGCGACGGCAGCGCCGACTCGGGGATCCTCTTTCTCGGCGAGGCGCCGGGCTACCACGAGGACCTCCAGGGCAAGCCATTCGTGGGGGCCGCCGGGCAGTTCCTCGACGAGCTCCTGGCTGGCATCGGGCTCGATCGGCGGACCGTCTTCATCACCAACGTGGTCCGGCACCGGCCGCCTGAGAATCGCGACCCGCTACCAGAAGAGATATCGGCGTGCCACATGTGGCTTCTCCGCCACCTCGAGGTCCTGCAGCCGCGCGTCATCGTCACCCTCGGTCGGCACGCGATGGGGAAGTTCTTTCCGGGTGAATCGATCTCGCGCATCCACGGAAAGCCGCGCACAACCGCTGAAGGTCTTCTGATCTTCCCCGTCTACCACCCCGCCGCCGCGCTGCACCAGCCGGCCCTGCGCGACGCGCTCCACGCCGACTTCGCGGCGCTCGCGCTCTTCCTCGCCACGACTCCACCCACGAAACAACCGGACGAAAAACCGGTGGAGCAGATAACGCTCTTTGGCTAGGTCGAACGCGGCGCTGCGGATCATTCCGCTCGGCGGCGTCGGTGAAATCGGCAAGAACATGCTCGCGATCGAGCTCGGCGACGACATCGTCGTCGTCGACGCGGGGCTCATGTTCCCGGACGAGGGGATGCTCGGCATCGATCTCGTTATCCCCGACATGACCTACCTCCGGCAGCGGAAGAACAAGATCCGCGGCTTCCTCATCACGCACGCGCACGAGGACCACATCGGCGCGCTGCCCTACGCGCTTCGCGACCTGCTCGAGGTTCCGATCTACGGCACGAAGCTGACGATCGGGCTCATCCGCACAAAGCTGAAGGAGCACAAGCTCGCGGAGCGCGCGACGTTCCGCGAGATCGCGCCCGGAACGCCGTTCACCATCGGCAGCTTCCGATGCGACTCGTATTACGTCTGTCACAGCATCCCCGATGCGGTCGGCGTGACTATCGAGACTCCCTACGGGACGGTCGTGCACTCCGGGGACTGGAAGTTCGACCACACTCCGGTCGACGGGCGGCAAACCGACTTCGCGCGTCTCGCGGCGATCGCCGCGAAGGGCGTGCTCCTCCTGATGTCCGACTCGACCCGCGCCGAGGTGCCCGGCTACACGCAGTCCGAGCGCCACGTCGCCGAGATGTTCGACGGGATCATGTCGCGCGCGCCCGGGCGCGTGATCACGACGACGTTCGCCTCGAACATCTCTCGTATCCGGCAGATCGTTGAGATCGCGCACGCGTGGGGCCGCAAGACCGCGATCGTCGGCCGCTCCATGGAGAACTACACCAAGACAGCGCGCGAGCTTGGGTACCTCGAGTATCCCGAGGATTCCATCGTGCAGCCGCATGAGATCGGCAAGCTTGCCGACCACGAGCTCTGCATCATCACCACGGGGAGCCAGGGCGAGCCCACCAGCGCGCTCTCGCGCATGGCGCTCGGCGACCATCGACACGTCGCGGTGAAAGAAGGCGACACCGTCGTCATGTCGGCGACGCCGATCCCGGGCAACGAGGAGCTTGTCTCGCGCACGGTCGACAACCTCTTCAAGCTCGGCGCCGAGGTCATCTACGACCCGCAGAGCCGTCCCCACGTGTCCGGACACGCGAGCCAGGAGGAGCTGAAGCTCCTTCTCAACATCCTCCGGCCGAAGCACTTCCTTCCGATCCACGGCGAGTACCGGATGCTCGTCCGTCACGCGCGCCTGGCGATGGACCTGGGCGTAGAGCCGAAGAACTCATTCGTCCTGACGAACGGCGACGTCCTCGAGATCGACGCGAACGGTGCGAAGGTGGGGGAGAAAGTGCAGTCCGGCGTCGTGTACGTCGACGGTCTGGGGGTCGGCGATGTGAGTCAGTCGATGATGCGAGATCGCTGGTCGATCGGGAGTGACGGGATCTTCCTCGTCGTCGTGACCATCGAGCAGCGCACCGGCGCGGTCGTTGCGGGACCGGACATCGTGACCAAGGGCTTCGTACCGGAGCACGACGCCGCCCAGCTCGTCGAAGAGGCCAAGCAGAAGATTCTCGACGGCCTCGCTGAAGCGCAGACGGGCGAGCACCTCGCCGAGCCGTCCGCGCTCAAAGACGCGATCCACAACAGCGTCGTGAATTTCTTGTACGAGCGCACCAAGCGGAGACCGATGGTGCTGCCCGTCATCATGCAGGTCTAGTGGCGCGCAGAGCGGCGAGCTCTCGACGCAGAGGAGCGACCCCGGCGATGGAGCCGCGCATTCGCGACGAGATCGGCGCGATCGCGCTCGTCGCGTTCGCGCTCCTCTCCACGGTCGCGCTCGCGACGGATCAGGGTGCGGTCCTGCAGTGGTGGCGCTCGGGGCTGTTCGCCGTGCTCGGCTGGGCCGCGTGGCTCGTGCCTCTCGCGCTCGGGGCGATCGCGCTCGAGCTCTGGTTTGGGTTCATCCGCCGCGAGACCGTCCTGCCGATCCTCGGCGGCCTCGTCATCGTCGTGGCGCTCCTCGGCCTCACGCGGCACTACGTGCATGACGGCATCGCCGGCGGTTTCGTCGGTGGCGCGGTCGCGAACGCCGTGGCGGCCCTGTTCGGCCAGATCGGCGCGCCGATCGCTCTCGGAGCGCTCCTCCTGGTCGGCGTGGTCATCGCCGCGAACCGGACCATCGCCGATCTGTGGAAGCCCGTCTGGAGACAGCGCCCCGACATCGGCGGGCTAAAACCCGGAACGCTCATCCCAGGTGGCACCGCCACGCGCTTCGACCGCTTCCTCGACGAAGACGAGCCGGCGGCCGCAGAGCCCGTGCGCATCCACATCCCGGAGGTCAAACCGTCTAGGTCGGTTGCGGCTCAGGCGCCGAAACCCTCTTTACGCGACGAGGACCCCCCGGCCTCCGGCCGGGCCCCCGTCGGTCGCTCCGCGCCTGGGGGCCCCTCCCCCCAGGGGCCCTCGGCGCCTGAGCCACCAGACGACAGCGAGCGGAAGCCCTTCGCGGTGTCCAATGCCGGGCTCGCGTCCGCCGCCGTGGCGGCTGAAGGCGTGTTGCATGCGGATCCTCCTGAGACTCCGTGGGTTTTGCCCGCCATTGACGAGCTTGATCAGGGATCGGCGGCTCGTTCGGGCAAGGAGGAGCTCCTCCGGAACCAGCGGGTCATCGAAGAAACGCTCTCGCATTTCGGCATCGCCGCACACGTCGTCGACGTGTTCGTCGGGCCCGTCGTCACGAGGTACGAGCTCAAGCCGGCGGCTGGGGTCAAGCTCTCGCGGATCGAGGCGCTGAGCGATGACCTCGCGCTCGCGCTCGCCGCGCGGACGCTCCGGATCGAGGCGCCCATACCCGGCAAGAGCGTCGTCGGGATCGAGATCCCGAACCTCGCGATCGGGCTCGTCTCCGTCCGCGACGTCGCCGAGAGCGCGGAGTTCAAGGGCTCGCCGTCCAAGCTCACCGTGGCGCTCGGGAAGGATGTGGCCGGCGGCGCGATCGTCACGGATCTCGCGAAGCTCCCGCACCTTCTCATCGCCGGGCAGACCGGCTCGGGCAAGAGCGTTTGTATCGGGGCGATCCTCACGAGCCTGCTTCTGCAGGCGACCCCCGATGAGGTGCGCATCCTGATCGGGGACCTCAAACGGGTGGATTTCCCTGGGTTCAACGGCGTGCCGCACCTGGTCGTCCCGGTCATGCACGACTCGCCTCAGATCCTGAACGCCCTCTACTGGACGACCAGCGAGATGGACCGCCGCTACCGGCTGTTCGCGCGCGCA
The DNA here is from genome assembly GCA_035535615.1 of Candidatus Udaeobacter sp. GTDB lineage: Bacteria > Chloroflexota > Limnocylindria > P2-11E > P2-11E > 3-1-20CM-2-70-9. The sequence goes on along the minus strand of DATLPP010000067.1, from coordinate 8,249 downwards.
AACGCCCGCAATATCGCCTCATACAACGAGAAACACCAAGGCCAGGACCGGGTCCCCTATGTCGTCTTCATCATCGACGAGCTGGCCGACTTGATGCTCCAGGCGCCGATCCAGGTCGAGAAGCAGATCACCCGGATCGCCCAGCTCGCGCGCGCGACGGGGATCCACCTGGTCCTCGGGACACAGCGGCCCTCGGTCGACGTCATCACGGGACTCATCAAGGCGAACGTGCCCGCTCGTATCGCATTTGCTACCGCTTCGGCGGTCGATTCCCGCACGATCATTGACATGACCGGTGCGGAGAAACTCCTTGGTCGCGGCGACATGCTCTGGCTCGCGCCCGACGCCGCGAAGCCGGTTCGGGCGCAGGGCGCCTTCGTGTCGGACGCCGAGATCGAGCAGGTCATCCGTCACTGGAGGCAGCAGCGCGAGGCCCAGTACGACATGTCCATCCTCGAGGACAAGGAACGCGCACGCGTGCGCGAGGACGGTGGCGACGAGATCGATGATGACCGGTACGAGGAGGCCGTCGAGATCGTGCAGCGCGCCGGCCAGGCATCCGTGTCGATGCTTCAGCGCAAAATGACCATCGGCTTCGCGCGCGCAGGTCGGCTCATCGACATCATGGAACAGAACGGCGTCATCGGACCGTCGCAAGGCCCCGGCAAGATGCGCGAGGTCTATGGGATGGCGAAGGACAATGCCTAGCCTCGGCGAGCAGCTCCGCGCGCAGCGCGAGCGAAAGTCCATCACCCTCGAACAGGCCGCTGCCGACACGCGGATCCGCGAGAAGTTTTTGAAGGCGCTCGAGGAGGGCGATTACCCGGCGCTCCCTGGTGCTGTGTACACGCGCGGATTCCTTCGCAACTACTCGGACTACCTCGACCTCGAGACCGACGAGCTCGTCGTCCTCTTCCAGCAGGAGCGTGGCGGCGCGCCGCCGGAGCCCGCGCCGAAGCGCAGCAACTTCAAGCCATATCGCCCGGTCGTGCACCAGGGCCTCATGTTCCGACCCGTCGTGTTTGTTCCGGTGCTGATCATCGCGTTCGTCGGAGCGTTCCTCGGCTACATCTACTACCAGTTCTCGACCTTCGCGACGCTCCCGAAGCTCGAGATCATCGATCCATCGAGCGACGGCCTCGCTGCCAGCGCGAATCTCCTCGTGCGCGGGCTCACCGTCCCGGACGCACGCGTTTTGGTTACGGTTATTCCGGCATCGGACTTTACTGAGACCCACTCTGGAGACGATGGGACATTCAGCGCCAACGTGGTGCTTAGTCCCGGATCGAATCACGTGCGAATCGAGGTCCAGGACGGCGCGGGAAAGACGAATCAGGTCATTCGCACCATCCAGTACCAAGCGCCCGCGATCGGCGTGAGCGCACCGCCCGTGCTCGCGGTCGACCAGCCGGCGAACGGCGCGACGTTCACGAACACCTACGTCCAGGTGAGCGGTCGCGTCGACCGAGGCGTAAGCGTGCAGATCAACACTGTGCCGGTGGCCGTGAGCTCCGAAGGCACGTTCCAGACGCGCTACTACCTGCCCGCGGGTGCGCAGCCCTTTCGCATCGTCGCGCGGAACAGCGCCGGCGGCACCGTCGAAGAGACGCGCAACGTGATCATCGCGTACACGGCGGCCGTCGTGATCGTGCGCGTGACCGGCGGCGACTCCTGGATCCTCGCGACCGTCGACGGCAACTGCGAGCCGTGTCAGGGACGCGTGTTCAAAGATGGCGAGACCGCGACGTTCCAGGGGAAGGAAGTCCGCATCAAGACAGGAAACGCCGCCGTGGTGCAGGTGAATCACAACGGTCAGGTGACCGCCTCCCTCGGTCGTCCAGGGGAGGTCGTCGAGCGCGTCTTCGTAGCGCAGTGACGCTCGCGAACGCGCTCACCGCGGCCCGCGCCCTTCTCGTCATCCCCGTGATCGGCCTCATCGCGGCGGGCGATGCCTCGCTCGCGCTGCTGATCTTTGTCATCGCCGCCGCAACGGACGCGATCGACGGACCCCTCGCTCGGCGCCGAGGCACCGCCACGGCGCTCGGTGCCGCGATGGATCCGCTCGCGGACAAAATCCTCGTCGTCGGCGCCCTCGCCGCCCTCGCGGTTCGAGGTGTCGCGCCGGTCTGGGCGGTCGCCCTGATCCTCGCGCGGGAGCTCGTCGCCATCGAGGTCCGCGCCCGCGCGCCCCGCGCCGTCAACGCGGGCCCGGACGGCAAGGCGAAGACCGTCCTGCAGGTCGCGGCGGTCGCCCTGTTGCTCGCGACCGCGGCCTGGCCCGGCGCCGGCCTCGCGACCGCCGCGAACGCGCTGCTCCTGGCGGCGACCGCGCTCACCCTCCTCTCTGGCGTCAGACTCGTGCTGCGTGCCAAACAAACGACCGCCGACGCTGCCTGAGCTCGAGGAGCGTATGAGTGCGATCCACTCGCGGCTGCGTCGCCGCAAGCTGACCGTCGCGGCCGCCGAGTCGTGCACCGGCGGGCTGCTCGCGGCGGTCCTCACTTCGCACGGAGGCTCCAGCGAGTACTTCAAAGGCGGCGCCGTCGTGTACTCGAACGAGGCCAAGACAATCCTCGCCGACGTGGCCCCCGACCTGATTCACGGACACGGGGCCGTTTCATCGGTCGTCGCCGGCGCCCTCGCGCGCGGCGCGCGTGGACGACTCGATGCGAAGATCGGTCTCGGCATCACCGGGATCGCGGGCCCCGGCGGCGCGACGCCGGGCAAGAAGGTCGGGCTCACGTACGTCGCCGTCGACAGCGACGAGCACTCGGCGGTGAAGAAGTACGAGTGGCCGTACGACCGTGAGGGCAATCGCCTCGCCTCGGTCGGCGCGGCGCTCGACCTCCTCGAGAAGGCGATCGCATGACGGTCGATCTCAAGCGTGCACTCGGCGCGGTGTGGAGGGAGCCCGAGGTCGCGCGGGTGTACCGCTATCGCCCCGCATACCCGCCTGCGGTGTTCGACATCCTGCGGCGGCTCATCGTCGAGCCGCGGACGGTCCTGGACGCCGGGTGCGGGACCGGCTCGCTCACGCGTCACATGAGCGCCTTCGCCGCGCGGATCGACGCGGTGGACCCGTCCGCGGCAATGATCGACGAGGCTCGGCGTCTGCCGGGCGGAAGCGATCCGCGCATCAAGTGGATCGTGGGACCCGCCGAGACGGCGCCGCTCGAGCCTCCGTACGGCCTCATCACGACGGGGCAAAGTCTCCACTGGATGGAGCACGCGATCGTCATGCCGCGCTTCCGAGACGCCCTCGCTCCGGGTGGCCGCCTCGTCGCGACCGATATCGAGTGGGCGTACCCGCCCGAGTGGCGCGACAAACTGATCGCGATCTTCAAGCGGTACTCCCCGGTCAACTCGAAAGAGTTCGTCGTGGATCTCTTCGGAGACCTCGCCGGCCGCGGCCTCTTCGAGCGCTCGGGGTTCCAGCGCACGTCGCTCGTCCCGGCCGACCTCTCCATCGACGAGTTCGTCAACGCGCTCCAAAGCACGAGCAGCCTGTCGCGCGTGACCCTACGGGAGCGCACGGACCCGTTCGGCGATGAGGTGCGCGCGCTATTCGCGAGTCTTGGCCTGGACAGAGCTCGCTTCGCGGTCGCCGGTAACGTCGTCTGGGGACGCCCCCTGTGAGCGCGCGCGCACTCGGCGTCGGTCTGCTTGGCCTCGGCACGGTCGGCTCCGCCGTGGGCCGCGTCTTCGCGGATCGCTCGCGGCGGATCGACGCGGCCGCGGGGCGGCCCCTCCGGCTCATCGCGGCCGCGGTGCGCGATCCACAGAAGGTGCGAGAGGCCGGCGATGTGCCTGTGACGAGCGACCCGCACGCGATCCTCGACGACCCGGAGGTCTCGATCATCGTGGAGGTCATCGGCGGTACCGACCCCGCGCGAGATCTCGAGCTCGGCGCCTTCGAGCGCGGGAAGCACGTCGTCACCGCGAACAAGGAGCTCGTCGCGAAAGAATGGAAGGCCCTGCATGAGGCCGCCAGGCTCGCGAAGCGGGAGCTCCGGTTCGAAGCCGCCGTCGCGGCGGCGGTCCCGGTGATCGCGGGCATGCGCGGGCTCGGCGCGGTGCGCCCGCGCGTCCTGCGCGGACTCCTGAACGGCACGACGACGTACATCTGCTCCCGCATGGAAGCGGGAAAGTCATACGACGAGGCGCTCGCCGAGGCGATCGCCGCGGGCTATGCCGAAGCGGACCCGACGAACGACGTCGATGGGCACGACGCCGCGTACAAGCTCTCCATCCTCATCTCGCTCCTCGAGGGTCGCCACTTCCATCCGGACAATGTCCGGCGCACGAGCCTTCGGGGCATCGCCGCGTCGGACATGACCGGCGCCGTCGCACGCGGCGCGCGGGTGCGTTTCCTCGCGGTCGCCGATTTCGGAGAGAAGGCGACCAAGGCCCGCGTCGGCCCCGAAGAGGTGGCCGCGGATTCGCTCGAGGGGCAGGCCACCGGGCCAACGAACGTGATCACTTTGGAGAGCGATCTCGTTCCACGTTTGGTGTGGAGCGGTCCCGGCGCGGGCGGCGACGCGACCGCGTCCGCGATACTCGGGGACGTGATCCAGATCGCGCGGCAGACCGCCTAATGCGGACCGTTCTGAAGTTCGGCGGCACCTCGGTGGCGTCGCCGGCCGCGCTGCAGCGCGTCGCTGAGATCGTCAAAGGGACGCGCGGACAACGCATCGTCGTCGTGTCCGCGACGGCGGGCACCACCGACGCGCTCATCAGCGCTGCTCGCGCCGCCGAGGGCGGCGACGCGCAGACGGCCCAGGACACAATCCTGCGATTGTCGGGCGAGCATCGGAACCTTATCGCGGATGCGCTCGGTTTCGAGTCTGCCGACGTATTGAAAGAGATCGCCGACCTCACGGAACGAACGACCGCGCTCCTGCAGAGCGTCGCGATCCTCCGCGAATGCACCGCGCGAACCCTGGATGCGATCGTCTCGTACGGCGAGCGCATCTCGGCGCCGATCGTCGCCGCGGTCCTGAACCACACCGGCACGAAGGCCGAAGCGCTCTCCGCCGAGGGGCTGATCATCACCGACGACGCGTTCGGCCACGCCAATCCGATCGTGGACGAGACGCGCGCCCGTGCATCCAAGGAGCTCGACTCCCGCCTTGGCTACGGCGTCGTGCCGGTGGTGACGGGCTTTATCGGTTCGACCGTGGACGGCGTCACCACGACGCTGGGCCGCGGCGGATCGGACTATTCGGCGGCGGTGCTTGCCGCGGCGACGAAGGCCGACGATCTTCGGATTTACACCGATGTCAGCGGCGTCATGAGCGCCGATCCGCGCGTCGTGAAGGGCGCGAAGCCGCTCGACACGATGTCGTACGCGGAAGCGGCGGAGCTCAGCTACTTCGGCGCGAAGGTCATCCACCCGCGGACGGTGCTCCCCGCGGTCGAGGCGGGCATCCCCGTTCGCATCCTGAACACCTTCGCGCCCTCCGATAAGGGGACGACGATCACGAACAACACCGACAAAGACGGCAGCGTCGTGAAGGCGACGACGTCACTCGGCGGGCTCGGGATGATCACGGTGCAGGGCGCGGGCATGAGCGGCGTGCCCGGTTTCGCGGCGCGGGTGTTCGATACCGCCGCGGCGGAGCGCGTGTCGGTGATGATGATCAGCCAGTCGTCGAGCGAGAACTCGATCTGTCTCGTCGTCCCGGACGACGCGACTGACCGTCTGAAAGGCGCCCTCGAGCGGATGTTCAACGCCGAGCTTCAGCGCCACGACGTCGAGCGGATCGACGTGGAGCGCCCGGTCGCCATCGTCGCCGCTGTAGGGGAGGGGATGCGCGGCACGCCGGGCGTCGCCGCGCGGGTGTTCACGGCTCTCGGGAAAGCGAATGTGAACGTCGTGGCGATCGCTCAAGGCTCCAGCGAGCTCAACATCTCGCTGGTCGTGATGGAGAAGGATCGCGAGAAGGCGGTCCGCCTGATCCACGAAGAGTTCCACCGCTGAGGACGCTGAACCACTTCAGCTTTCTGGTCCTCGTCGCAGCGATAACGATCCCGACGGTCGTTGGCATGGCGATCGTGTTGTCGCCGGCCGGCGAGCTCGGCGTTCCCGCAGTCATTGCCACGGGCGCCCTCGATCTCGTCCTGTTCGGCGCGATCTGGCTCGCGATGCGACCCGGCCGGGCCGACATCGCCTCTCCGGAGCAGCTCGCGCGCCTCGTGAAGGGTGGCAAGCCCGTCGTCGTCGAGCTCTACTCGAACTTCTGCCTCATCTGTATGGCCAATCGGCAGAGCATCAAGATCGCGGCGACGACCCTGAGCGGCCAGTGCCGGTTCGTTCGTGTGGAGCTCCCGACCGCGACCGGGGCGGCGATCGGCGACTTCTACAAGTGCCGGTACACGCCGAGCTACCTCGTTTTCGACGAGCACGGGGACCTCGTGCGGACGGTCATCCCCGACAACGTCACCCCGATCGCCAACGGGTATCGCGTGCTGGATGAAACGGGCGCGGTCGTGAGCCGCGCGCCGCGGGTGACGCCGGAGCTCCTCGTCGACCTCGTTCGTTTCACCCGCTGATTGGCAGCGTCAAAGCAGGAGCGCGCCCGCCGATAGTCGGTTGCTCGGCGTCCGTCAGACTCAGTACGGTGCGCGATCCCGGCGCGCCCGTCGACCTCTATCGGCTTCTCGAGGCCGCGGACGAGCCGGAGCTCATCGATCGCGAAGTGCCCGAGGATGCCGAGATCCTGGAATTGGGCGCCGGGTCAGGACGGATCACCCATCCGCTGATCGCTCTCGGACGGCGCGTCGTTGCGGTCGACTTCAACCCCGAGATGCTCGACCTCATCGAGGGCGCCGAGAAGGTTCTTTCGCGGATCGAGGACCTCGACCTCGGGCGAACATTCGGCGGCGTGCTTCTCATGAGCACGCTCATCAACGCGCCGGAGGACACGAGGCTGGCTTTCCTTCGGTCCGTTCGCCGCCACCTCGCGCCGAATGGCGTTGCGCTGATCGAGCGTTACGACCCGGAGATCGGGAAGGACCCAACGCCGACCGAACGACACCTCGGCGCCGTCACGATCCGGGTGTCCGAGATCTCTCGGGAGGGCCCGCGTATCTACCAGACGATCGACTACGACGCCGGCACGCACGGCCACTGGCAAATCCGCATCGAGGGACGCCACGTCCTGAACGACGACGAAATGCTTGCATCGCTGGCGGAGGTGGGCCTTCGCCTTCTGCGCTGGGTCGACCCGCAGCGCCGCTGGCTTGCCGCGGCGCTCCTCTGATACGTCAGACTTGACCGCGATGCGTAAACGCAAGGTCGCGGTCCTCGGCGCCACGGGAACAGTCGGGCAGCGGTTCATCGGACTGCTGCAGGGCCATCCCTGGTTCGAGATCAGCGCGCTCACGACGAGCGATACGAAGGCCGGCAAGCGCTACGGCGACGTCACGTCGTGGCACTGGTCGGGCGAGATGCCATCGGCCGTCGCGGGCCTGAAGCTGCAGCCGACGACGGCCGACCTCGACGCGGAGATCTGCTTCTCCGCATTGCCGAGCGATGCGGCAGAGCAGTGGGAGGCCGCGCTCGCGAAGACCGGACACCACGTGTTCTCGAACGTGAAGACGCACCGCATGGACGATGACGTTCCGCTGCTCATCGCCGAGGTCAACGCCGAGCACATGCACGCGCTCGACGTGCAGCGCCGCAAGCGCGGCTGGTCCGGATCGATCGTGACAAACGGGAATTGCTCGGCGATCGGTTTCGCGCTCGCGGCTGCGCCTCTTCAGCAGGCGTTCGGCATCGAGCTCGCGGTCGTCACGACGATGCAGGCGATCTCCGGCGCGGGCTACCCGGGCGTCGCGTCCCTCGATGCGCTCGACAACGTGGTCCCGTTCATCGCGGAGGAAGAAGAGAAGATGGAGCAGGAGACGAAGAAGTTCCTCGGCACGTGGGACGGGAAGCGCTTCGTCGACGCCGGCTTCGCATTCTCGGCGCATTGCAATCGCGTCCCGGTCCGCGATGGCCACACCGAGGCGGTCAGCCTCAGGCTCCGCGGCTCGCCGTCGCCCGACGCGGTGAAGGACGCCATGCGCGAGTTTCGCGGACGACCGCAGGAGCTCAAGCTCCCCACCGCGCCGGAGCGTCCGATCCACGTCCTGGAGGGGCGCGACCGCCCGCAGCCGATCCTCGACCGCGACACCGAGCGCGGCATGGCCGCGGTGGTCGGACGCGTGCGTGAAGACCCGGCCATGGGCATCAAGTACGTCGTGCT
>DATLPP010000066.1:0-5657 GCA_035535615.1 Candidatus Udaeobacter sp. | reverse complement strand
GCGCGAAGCCCGCCGCCCGGTCCGAGCTGCACGATGCGCACTCGTCCGGCGCGCTCGGTGACGAAGAGTCGTCCATCCGGCGCGAGATCAACGGCCCATGGCGCGCGCAGTCCCGACGCGACCAGCTGCACGTTCTCGACGATCGCTGGACCAATTCGAGGTGAAGGCGTGGGCGTAGGACTGGCAGAGGCGGGCGGTGGGGTCGTCGGTATGGGAATCGTTGTCGTGCTCGGCGAAGAGCTCGCCGATGGCGGCGCAGCACACGAAACCAGAAGGAGGGCGACGAGCGAGGCAATCGCGCGGCGGGTGGCACAAGGGGACAGGTTGAGCAGCGTCGGGGTCTTCTGAGCGAGCGGCCCCTGGCCGGCGGTCCATCGCAATCCCACGAGGGGCCGAGCGAAGAAGACCCCGGCGCTGCTTACTCCCCGCCCCGGGACAGGACCCGCCGCTTCATCGCTGACCGTCAAACGCGAGCTGCTCGCCACTCGCTGAGCTGCTGCGCAGGCATCGGCGCGGCGATGAGAAACCCTTGGGCACTCGAGAATCCGATCTCGGCGAGGAGCTCCCAGGTCGCCTCGTCCTCGACGCCGACGGCCGTCGCATGGATCCCACGTCCGCGGGCCGCGCTGACGACGGCCCGGACGTATTCGAGCGCGCGGTGGTCGCGGCCCATGCGCGACACGAGCCCGCGGCTGACCTTGACGATATCGACCGGCAGCTTCTCGACCATGTGCGCGTCTTCGTCGGTCGCGTCGTCGAGCGTGACGCGGATACCTTTGGCGCGCATGAGCTCGAGCATCGGGACCGGCGGATCGGCGTCGCGCGCGAGCGCGCGTGACGACACCTCCATGATCAGATTCTCCGGGCCGCCCGCCACCTTCAACGTGAGCTCCGTATACCGGCGGAAGTGCTGGTCATGAAGGTTGTCGACCGAGAGGTTGACCGCAACGGTGAGGGCCGCGCGGTCGCTGCGCCACACGTTCGCCTGAAGGAGCGCCTCGCGAAGGACCCAGAACGTGAGTCGACGGATGAGTCCGGTCGCCTCGGCCTCCGGGATGAACTCGAGCGGAGAGACGAGCCCACGCTCGGGATGGCGCCAACGCACGAGCGCCTCAACACCGGTGAGCCGGCGGCTCGGGACTTCGACCATCGGCTGGTAATGAAGGACAAGCTGGTTCTCGCCGATCGCGCGCTCCAGCTCGAACCGCATCACTCCTGGCCGTCCCAGAGCGTGCCGTCCTTCGGTACCTCCAGGCCGAGATGCCGGTACGTGCGGTCGGTCGCCACGCGGCCGCGCGGCGTCCGCTTGAGGTAGCCCTGCTGCAGCAGGTAGGGCTCGTACACGTCCTCGATCGTCTCGGCGTCCTCGCTCACGGCGGCGGCGAGCGTCTCGAGTCCGACCGGACCGCCGCCGAACTTGTCGATGATCGCGTGGAGGAGACTTCTGTCGCGGTCGTCGAGACCCGCGTCATCCACCTCGAGCGCCGCGAGCGCCTCGCGCGCGACCGGCAGCGTGACGTTGCCGTCGTGGCGCACCTGGGCGTAGTCGCGGACCCGCTTGAGCCAGCGGTTCGCGATGCGCGGCGTTCCGCGCGCGCGCAGCGCGATCTCGTGCGCCGCGGCCGGGTCGATCTCGACCTTCAGAATTCGCGCGGATCGGCGGACGACCTTTTCGAGCGCTTCGGGCTCGAAGAGGTCGAGGTGATAGATCGCCCCGAACCGGTCGCGAAGCGGCGCCGAAAGACGACCGATGCGCGTCGTCGCCCCGACGAGCGTGAAGCGCGGCAACGGCAAACGGAGCGTGCGCGCGCCCGGACCCTTCCCAAGAATGATGTCGAGGTGGAACTCCTCCATTGCTGGGTAGAGGACCTCCTCGACCACGCGCGGGAGGCGGTGCACCTCGTCGATGAAGAGCACCGCGCCGTTTTCGAGATTTGTGAGGATCGCCGCGAGATCGCCGGCGCGCTCGATGGCGGGACCGCTCGTGATCTTTATCGGGACCCCGAGCTCGTGCGCGATCACATTCGCGAGTGAGGTCTTCCCCACTCCCGGCGGCCCGTAGAGCGCGATGTGCTCGAGCGCCTCGTTCCGAGCCTTCGCCGCCTCGATGACGATGCGCAGCTGCCCTTTGACCTTGTCCTGATTGATGTACTCGTCGTCGGAGAGGCGCTGGGGCCGCAGCGACGCCTCGAGCGAGCGCTCCTCACCCGGCTGCGCGACGGGCGCCGCGTCCCGCGGCGTGCGGTCCCCCTTTCTCAGCGTGGCCATGAGTTGACGATCTCGGCGATACGCGGCGCAGCCTCATCGAGCGGGACCATCTGCGTATCGGACGAGCTGCGAAGCTTCAGCTCCGCAGCGCTTTCCTTTAGGTTCCGTTTGCTCACGGTGACGCGAAGAGGGATGCCGAGCAGATCAGCGTCCGCGAACTTCACGCCGGCGCTTTCGTCACGGTCGTCGTAGAGGACCTCGATGCCTCGATTCACGAGATCCGCGACGAGCGCCTCCGACTTCGCGCGGACCGCTTCGTCGTTCACCGGCAACGCGAGGACGTGCACGTGGTATGGCGCGACCTGGGGCGGCCAGACGATGCCCTTGTCGTCGTGGTGCGTCTCGATGATCGTCCCTACCGCGCGAGCGACGCCGATCCCGTAGCTGCCGCCGACGAACGCCTTGCGGGTCCCATCGTCGGCGAGGAACGTTGCGTTCATCTTGTCCGAGTAATAGGTGCCGTACGCGAAGATGTTCCCCACCTCCACCCCGCGCTTGATCTCGAGGCGCCCGGCGCATTTGGGACAGAGATCGCCCTCGCGCACGTCGTGCGCGTCCACAGGTTCACCTTTGAAGTCGCGACCGTTCACCACATCGCGAAGGTGGAGGTCCTTCCTGTTCGCGCCCGCGATGTACGCCCTGCCGTCCACCGACGAATCGACGAGCGTCCTTACCTTGAGGCCGACGGGGCCGATGAACCCGGGGACGCCGCCGGCCCCGGCGAAGTCGGCGTCGTTCGCGAACTTCACCTCGCTCGTGCCGAGGATCTTGCGAAGCTTCGCCTCGTTGACTTCGCGATCGCCGGGAAGGACGACCGCCACGACCGTGCCCTTCGCATCCCGAAGCAAGAGGGTTTTCAGGAACGCCTCCGGCGGCTGCTTGAGCGATGCCTCGAGCTGTTCGATGCTCGTGGCGCCAGGTGTTTGTATCTCGCTTGGCGCGGCCGCGTTCTTCGCGTCCCGAGCGCCGTCCTGATGCGCCCGTCGCGTGGCCTTCTCCATGTTCGCGCGGTAATCGCAGCTGGTGCAGACGGCGATGCGATCCTCGCCGACCGCGGTCAGCACCTGAAACTCATGCGCGATGTCGCCCCCCATCGCACCGGTGTCCGACTCCACGCTGATCGCGTCGAGGCCCAAGCGCTCGAACGTGCGGGCATACGCTTCGTGTTCGGCCGCGTAGCTTTTCTCGAGCCCGGCCTGGTCGACGTCGAAGCTGTACGCGTCCTTCATGACGAATTCGCGGAGGCGGAGAAGGCCTGCACGGGGTCGCGCTTCGTCCCGCCCCTTCGATTGAAAGTGGTAGACGATCTGCGGCATCTGTTTGTAGCTCTGGATCTCCTGCATGGCGTGGAGATGCACGAACTCCTCGTGCGTGTAGCTCACCATGAACTCGCGGCCGTTGTGGTCCTTCGTGCGAAAGGTGATCGGCTCGAGCGCGTCCCAGCGGCCGGTCTGCTTCCACGTTTCGGCGGGCGTCAGGACCGGCATCTCCATCTCCTGCGCGCCGATCCGGTTCTGCTCCTCGCGGATGATCTGCTCGACTTTTTTCTGGACGCGGAAGCCAAGCGGGAGCCACGTGTAGAGCCCCGCGGCGAGGGGTTTCGCGATCGCCGCGCGCAGCATCAGGCGGTGCCCGGTCGTCTGCGCTTCGGCAGGCGCTTCGCGCAAGGTGCGGCCAAAAAGCTTGGACTGTCTCATTGCTTTACTCCGAGGGTCATATTGAGGTGCGGCAGGATCGCCGGCGCGCGTCGATTCGCGCCGGCTATCGCGGGATTCGGGACGAGGACCCTCGGTAAAAGGCCATTTCGCGCAAGTGTATGTGTCCGCCTAGCGAGCTGGCACCGACCGTGCTCCCCATAGGTGTGATCAAAGGAGGCCGAACATGCCTGAAGAAAAGAAACCCGACTACGCACCGAGGAACTACGAGATGCCGAAGATGGATTTCTCGGACGCCAAGCTGGAGAAGGCGCCGACCGAGACGAAGACCAAGACCTACACCGTGGACAGCGGCGACAACCTCTCGAACATCGCCAAGCAGGAGCTGGGTGACGCCAACCGGTGGCGCGAGATCTACGAGCTGAACAAGGACGTCATCGGCAACAACCCCGACCTCATCCAGCCCGGGATGGAGCTCAAGCTCCCGAGCTGAGCTTCAGACCTTCGCGTGCTCGAGCGCGTCCCAGACGCGGATCTGGATGCGTGGAGCGGCCTTGACGGCGGGACTGACGCGGATGCCGATGATCTCGCGCTGGTCCTGCCAGCGCTGCGCGAGCGACTGGAGCATGGCGAGGCCGGCGGTACGCATGTCGCCGGCCTCCCATCCCAGGATGTCGGCCCGCGCGGCTTCCAAGCGGCGGTGGAACTTGTCGAGCCGGACGTAGTCGTCACCGAGCGGCCAGCGTTGCTGATCAAGGTCTATCCCGAAGACGAACACGGTATCGATCAGCTGCGCGTCGCGGAAGTCGTTGCCTCGGAAGTCGTTCTTCGATCGGACCGGATCGATCCGCGTCGAGCCCGGCCCCGCCGGCCGGCCACTGAAGGTCACGCTCACGACCTTCCCGGCGAAGCGGCAGTCGACGAATTCCGCGCGCGCCGGTGTCCAGCCGTCGAGCCTGGCATCATCGAAGGAACACTTCTCGAACCGCGTGCCCTCGGGAGTGACCTGACGCATATCCGCGTCGTCGAACTTGCACGACACGAACGTGCTTCGCGGCCGGGTCACGAAGAACGGAGCGAACTTCTCGTCTAGGCGCAGGCCACGGAAGTCGCATGCGACGAAGTTCGCGACGGCGAGGTTGAACTTGTCGAAGCGCGCCTTCCGGAAGTCGACGTTCGCGAGCCCGGCGCGCCCCACCGTGACGACGCCGGGTTGAACGTCGTCCGGCTTAGGTGCGCTGTCCTGCTGGGACACTCCGCCCCGGGGTCAGCTGTCCCTCGTGGGTCAGCTTCGGCGCCTTCTGCGAGTAGGGCTCCTTGCCGTTCTCGATGAGGATCTTGTCGATCTCGGCGAGCAGTCCGTCCATGAGCTTGTCCTCGGGGTACGTGCCGACGATCTTTCCCTTGCGGAAGATCGCCCCCTTCCCCACTCCGCCCGCGATCCCGACATCGGCGTCCTTCGCCTCGCCCGGACCGTTCACCTCGCAGCCCATGACCGCGACCTTCATGGGCACGGGCAGCGCGCGGAGGCGCTCCTCGGCGACCTTGGCGAGCGGGATGAGGTCGATGTCCGCGCGGCCGCACGACGGGCAGGCCACCAGCGTGAGCCCCTGGTCGCGCAGGCCAAGCGACTTCAACAGATCGAATGCCGCCTTCACCTCGACCACCGGGTCTTCGCTGAGCGACACGCGGATCGTGTCGCCGATGCCTTCGTAGAGGAGGACGCTCATGCCA
>DATLPP010000065.1:0-17293 GCA_035535615.1 Candidatus Udaeobacter sp. | reverse complement strand
CATCTTCATCGCGATCACCTGCCTCGTCGCAGTTCCGTTCATCGCGCTCGGCGTCCAGGACGTGCTCGGTGACGAACCGCCGACCGTCGCCTTCTACATCTGGGCGCTGTGCGTTCTCCTCTCGCTCCGGCCAATCCGCATTGCGACGAACGTCGAGCTCTCCGCATCCGAAGTCGCGGTCCTCGCCGGTGTCGTGCTTCTCCCGCCGGGGACGCTCGCGCTCGTCGCCGGGTCCGCCCGTTTCGTTAACGACCTCGTGACGCGGAAGTCGCCGATCCGCATCCTGCGGAACTCCGCCGCGCAGGCCATCAGCGCGGGCGCCGCCGCGATGGCATTCCAGCTCGTGATCATGTCGATGGTCGATCGCATCACCGGGACCATCGGCGAGGTCATCGTCGCCGGCGCGATCGCCGCGACCGCGCTCGTCGTTCTCGACCTCGGGCAGATCATCGCGTTGCAGCTCGTGCTCGGCACCGAGCGTCTCACGAGATCGACCATCGGTTGGATCGGGCGCACCGGACGAGCGCAGCTGCTTTGGGGACTCGCCGCCGTCATCACCATCGAGATCGTTCTCATCCAGCCGTGGTTCCTGCTGCCCGCGGTGCCGCTGTTCCTTCTCGGGTATCTCGACATCCGCGCGCGCTTCGTCGCGGAGCGCCGCGCGCGTCTCCTTGCGACGCTGGTCGAGGTCAGCCACGCCGTCGGTGCGTCGCTCGACCCGAACGAGGTCTTCCGCAACGTGTACCGGCAGGTCGCCGCGGTCATGGACGCCGACAACTTCTTCGTTGCCACGCTCAGCCCCGACGGCATGACGGTCCGCTACCGGTTCCTGATGGACGGCGGCAAGGAGCTCGAGCCGGTCGAGCGCCCGAAGGAGGGCACCCTCGTCGGCGCGACCATCGAGCGCGGCCCACTCCTATTAAGGGAGGTCGAGCGCGACGCGCGACGCCTGGGAATGCCCGACCTCGAGTCCTGGGGCGCCATTGTCGAGCAGTCGATCATCGTCGCGCCACTGCGGCAGCGGGACACGTACGTCGGCGCGATCTCCGCGCAGAGCCGCCGCCCGACCGCGTATGACCAGGGCGATCTCCAGCTCCTCGCCGCGATCGCGAACGAAGCCTCGATCGCCCTCGAGCGCGCGACCCTCTACGACCGCACGGCGACGCTTTCGCGACGGCTCTTCGAGCTCCACCGGATCGGCCTCGCGATCTCGGAGAAGACCGAGGTCGTCGACGTGGCGAAGCTCCTCGCTGAATCGGTCGTGGATCTCCTGAAGCCCTCTGTGTCCGCCGTGTATGTGGACAAGGGCGGCGATACGCTGGACTTCGCGTTCACCACCGGAAAGGCGACGAGCGATGTCCTCGCGCTGCCCAAAAACTCGCCGGTGATCTCGCGCGTCCTCGATACGGGCCAGCCGGTCGCGTTCTCCCGCCGCGGCGACTCCCCTGAATCCACGCGGAAGCTTCTCGAGCGCTTCGGCCACGAGGCGCTTCTCGTCCACCCGCTGCGCTCTGCGGACCAGACCATCGGCGTCCTCTTCGTCACCTGGCACGAGGCGCACGTGTTCACCGACGAGGAACGCGAGCTCATCGGCATTCTCGCGGGCGTCGGCGCATCGACGATGCGGTCGATCCGTCTCTACCGCGAGCTTGACGAGGCATACCTCTCGACGGTCTCGACGCTCATGTCCACGATCGTCGCGCGCGACCACTACCGCGAGGACCACCAGCGGAAGATCGCGGCGGACGCAGTGGCGGTGGGTGAGCGTCTCGACATGAGCGAGCACGAGCTCCGCGATCTGCGCTACGCATCGCTGTTCCACTCGCTCGGAAAGATCGGCGTGCCCGCCGCGATCCTGTCGAAGGCCGGTCCGCTCACACCCGAGGAGAAAAAGATCATGCAGGAGCACCCGATCCTCGGGGCGCGCATCCTCGAGTCGATCCGCTTCCTGCGCGGGGTCGTGCCGATCGTGCGCCACGCGTACGAGCGCTGGGACGGGACCGGCTACCCCGACGCGCTCATCGGCGACCAGATCCCGCTCACCGCGCGGATCCTCGCGGTCGCGATCGCCTTCGAATCGATGCTCGCCGAGCGTCCGTACCGCCCGGCGCGCCGTGAGGATCAGGCGCTCGCCGAGATCAAGGGCTTCGCCGGCACGTACTACGACCCGACGGTCGTGAACGCGTTCATCTCGATGGTCGAGGCGCGGGGAATCATCCACGCCGCGGAGGAGGACGTGGCCTCCACGAGCCGCGAGCTCTCGATCCTCTCCGAGCTCACCCCCGAGTTCCACACGATCCTCGACCTGCAGCAGCTCCTCGACCGCACCCTCGTCGTGCTGTTGCGCGCCGTGCCCGGCGCGTCGCTCACGATCCTGCTGCACGATCAACAGTCCGATGAGCTGGTGTCGCGCGCCGTCGCGGGTGCGTGGACGACCACCGATTCGCCCTCGCGCATGGCGAGCGATCGCGGCATCTCGGGGTGGGTCTTTACGCACCGTCAGGGTCAGATCGTCGACGACGTGCGCGCCGATCCCCGCTACATCGGCGACCCGCGCGTCCGCAGCGAGCTCATCGTCCCGCTCGTGTCGCGCGGCCAGGCCGTCGGAGTGCTCGTGCTGAGCCATCCCGCCGTGGCCGCCTTCAGCAAGCGGGATCTGACGCTCATGGAGACGGTCGGCGCGCAGATCGCCGCCCAGATCGAGGTCGCGGAGCTGCACGAGCGGCTGAAGCGCGCGGCGAACACCGACGCGCTCACCGGGATCCACAACTACCGCTACTTCTACGACCGCCTTGAGGAGGAGGTCGCCCGCGCCGAGCGCCGCCAGTCCGCACTCGCCGTCGCCTTCTTCGACATCGATGAGCTGAAGAAGGTGAACGACACCTACGGCCACCTCGCCGGCAACGAAGTGCTTCGGATGCTCGGGCAGACCATCACCGAGCGGGTGCGGACCGAGGACGTGCCGGCCCGATACGGCGGCGACGAGTTCGCCATCGTGATGCCCGACACCGCGCGCGACGAGGCGGAGAAAGTGGTCATCCGTTTGATGGAGATCCTCGACGCAACCGAAGTAAAGCTCCCCGGCGGCGGCGCGATCAAGATGCCGGCGCGCTCGTGGGGCGTGTCCTCGTATCCGATGGACGGCCGCACCGCCGAAGCGCTCGTCGAGAACGCAGACACACGAGCCTACGCACGCAAACGCGTCGGTCGCTGACCGCCGCCTGACACCAAAGCCCGCCGCGGCGCGCGGTAGAGTTTTCGCCGAGGCACTGCGGCGCAAGAGAGTGCCGTTAAGGGACGCAAGGGGTTCAGGGAATGGGTAACGCTCTGCTCGACATGCTCACCATCGAAGGTCAGATCGCCTTCGTGCTCGCGTTCGTCGTCCTGACGGCGGTCGGGCTGGTCATGATGCTCTGGCATCCGCGACACGCGACGTACCAGCCGCACGACTGCCGCTCGATGGGTTGCCAGTGGCTCCGGGACAAGCCTCTCTAGACGACGCCACACGTGGCTAGTGGCGCGACACTCCATCCAGCCGCGCGACGCTTCCACGGATCACGAGGGGCGCCCGGAGCATGTGGCGTGTGCCTTTGGCCTTGCGCGACGACGCGGCGCGGTCCCCAATCAGCCGGGCGGCAAGCTCGCCGACCTCGCGCATCGGCTGACGGACTGTCGTGAGCGGGGGATCGAAGACGCTCGACACCGGGATGTCGTCAAAGCCGACCACGGAGACATCCTCGGGCACACGCATTCCCCGGGCGCGGAGAGCGGCGATCGCGCCGAGTGCCAAGAGGTCGCTCTGCGCGAAGATCGCGGTCAGCTTGGGCGCCGACTCGAGCAGTCGATCCGCAGCGCGCCGTCCGCTGTCGAGACCCCAGTCCACGCACGGCTCGACCAGCGCGCGGTCCGCGGAGATCCCCGCGCCGCGCAGGCCATCGCGATACCCGTCGAGTCGCGCCCGCGCTGAGGGCCAGTCGAGGGGTCCGGTGATCGTGGCGATGATCCGGTGCTTCTGCGCCGCGAGGTACGCGGTCGCCTCCTGACCACCGCGGCGGTTGTCGATGTCGACGTGGTCCGCACCCGGAAGGTCGATATCCGAGGCGACGAGCACCGTTGGGATCCGCGCGACCGCGTCGGCCAGAAGATCGTCTTCGGCGAGCCGCAGGCGGGGCACCGCGACTATGAGACCCTCGACACGCCGTTCGAGCATGAGCCGGAGGTATGTGCGCTCGTCGTCCTCGGAGCCTTCCTCGATGCTGCCGATGATCAGGAAGTACCCGCGCTTGCGCGCCTCGGCCTCGGCGCCGGCGACAGCCTCGGCGAAGAAGTGGTCGCTCACGTCCGTCGTGACCATGCCGAGGGTGTGGGTGCGCTGCGACGAAAGGCTCCGCGCCACCGCGCTCGG
This sequence comes from Candidatus Udaeobacter sp., assembly GCA_035535615.1. Taxonomy (GTDB): domain Bacteria; phylum Chloroflexota; class Limnocylindria; order P2-11E; family P2-11E; genus 3-1-20CM-2-70-9. The sequence continues at coordinate 12,888 of DATLPP010000065.1, read as the reverse complement.
GACGTACTCGAGCTCGCGGATCGCGCCCAGAACGCGGTCGCGCGTCTCGGCAGTCACGCTGTCGTGGCCGTTAATCACGCGCGAGACGGTCTGGTGCGAAACGCGCGCGCGGCGCGCGACATCTCTGATCGTGGCGCCCTTCACGCGCGAACTCTAGTGGCAGCCGCTCGGGGCGCCACTTGACAACCGCGAAAACATGGCTATGTTACCGGTCACATCTGGTCCCAGGCGCCCTGATGCGCCATGGGGAAGGAGGGCCCGATGTCGGGTATCTCACGCCGAAAGGTGCTGATCGGAGCCGGTGCCATTGCCGCCACGGCCGCGGCCGCCCCCATCCTCGCCGCGTGTCAACCCGCGGCCAAGACAGGCGGAAGCGGCAAGGTCGTCGTGATGACCGATCCGAACGAGTTCAACGACGATGACCGCAAGACCCTTGAAACGGCTACAAAGCTGAAGATCGAGGTCGTCGCGAGCAATCTGACGACGCTCTACGCGATGTTCGCAGCAGGGAACCCTCCGGATGTGTTCCGGGTCCAGGCGGCGGGCGTGCCGCAGTACATCTCGAGAAAGATGGTCAAGAACCTCCAGCCGTACTTCTCGAACAGCAAGCTGCTCAAGCCCGATGACCTCGCTCCGGCGAACAACTTCTATAAGTGGGACGGAAAGGGCATCGGTACCGGTGATCTCTACGGCATGGTGAAGGACTGGTCACCAGACTTCACGCTCTACGCATACACGAAGGCATTCGACGACGCGGGCGTGAAGGTGCCGAGCGATACGACGCCGCTCACGTACGACGAGCTCCGTGATGTCGCGAAGAAGGTGAACAAGAAGGACGCTGGGAAGCGGGTGTACTGGGGGTTCGTGCACTCGAACAACGACGGGTGGATCGACCGTACCGCGATGAACATGCTCGCGGAGAAGAACCAGACTCTGTATAGCGCCGACTTTTCGAAGCTTGTGATCGCCGGGAACCCGGACGCGACGAAGGTCATCCGCTATCTCTACGACCTCGCCGCCGACGGCCTGCAGCAGACGCCGATCGACCCAAGCCCGAACTGGATGGGGGCTGACTTCAACGAGGGCCAGATCGCGATCCTGCAATACGGCTACTGGTTCAGTGCGATGGCCGAGAGCGACAAGACCAAAGGCAAGACCGTCTTCCTTCCTGCGCCCACGTGGGCCGGCGTGCGGCGGGACCCAACAATGACCGCGACCGGCTGGGTCATCTCATCGCAGACGAAGGATGTCGACGCGGCGTGGGCCGTGTTCGAGCAGTACATGGGCGGCAAGCCCGCGCAGGACCGCGCGAAGAGCGGGTGGGGCGTGCCCGGCCTCAAGTCAATGTACCCGCAGATGCCGCAGGAAACGGCATTCCAGAAGCAGGTGCAGAAGGTTCTGCAGGCCGAGCTCACCAAGTCCGACTTCATCCTGCAGTTCAACCCGTACATCGGCGAGGAGACGTTTGCGACGAGCTGGAAGAAGAACCTCGAGCCCGCACTCAAGGGCTCGATCAGCTTCGACAAGTTCGTTCAGAACATCGAGGCGGAGGTCAACACCGCGATCGCGGACGGCAAGCGCATCATCGGCGCCTAATGGCCGAGGCGACGCACGTCCTGCCGCGCGCCTGGCCGCGCTCCGCCACGTGGCGCCGTCGCGGCTTCCGCCGTGGACTGACCTTTTACTTGCTCATCTCACCGTGGCTGCTCGGGTTCGTGTTGCTGGGTGCCCTTCCGCTTGCCGGAGCGTTCCTCATGTCGCTCACGAACTACGACGGCCTGAACCTCGACTACGTCCGCTTCGTCGGGATCGACAACTACCTACGCGCGTTCGGCGATACCGAGGCGCAGCACGCGCTGGGACGCACGCTTCTGCTCATGAGTGTCGTCGTTCCGGTCGCGCTGATCGTCCAGCTCGGCCTCGCGCTCCTCGTTAATCAGCCGATCCGCGGATCGAACCTCTTCCGAACGATTTTCTACCTGCCATCGGTGATTCCGGTCGTGGCCGGGGCGTGGGTGTGGAAGATCTTCGTCGACCCGACCGGCGGACTTTTGAACGCGCTCATCGGCACCGTCGCTCCGGACGCGAACATCCGCTGGCTCGTCGAATACCCCACCGTCGTGCTCGCGCTGTTCACGATCTGGGGCGCGGCCGGCGGCGGGATGGTCATCTTCCTCGCGGGCCTCCAGGGCATCCCGGCCGAGTACCGCGAAGCGGCCATGATCGACGGCGCGAGCCGCTTCCAGGTCAACCGGTACATCACGCTCCCGCTCCTGACCCCGGTGATCTTCTTCAACCTCGTCATGGGACTGATCGGCGGACTCCAGATCCTCGTGCAGCCGATGCTCCTCACGCCGGGCGTGCTGGCCATGAACCCCGGCGTCATTCCGCCACTCGACAACTACCTCTACGTCGTGCACGCCTACACCGAGATTTTCGTGAAGCAGCTCTTCGGATACGGGGCGGCGCTCCTCTGGATCCTCTTCGCCGTCGTTCTCGGCCTCACGCTGCTCCTCTTCAAGACGAGCCGGCGCTGGGTTTTCTACGGGGTCGAGCCATGAGCGTTCTTGCCTTACGGAGAACGAAGCGAGTCTCGGCGGCCGAGACCGGTTTGCGTTACGGGCCGGTGCTCCTCGCCGCGGTCGTGTTCGCGCTCCCGTTGTTCTGGGTGCTCGTCACGTCGCTCAAGAAGCAGTCGGAGTACAACTCGTCGCCCGTCGTGATCATCCCGGCCGAACCGCAGTGGCTGAACTACCAGCTCGCCGTCACCTTGGCGGACTTCTGGCACTTCGCGGGCAACTCCCTCGTCTTGAGCGGCTCGTACGCCCTGATCGTGGTCTTCGTCAGTGCGCTCGTCGGCTATGGCTTCGCGCGACATCGCGCGCCCGGCCGCAATCACCTCTTCATGCTCGTCCTCGCGCTCCTGATCGTTCCGACATTCGTGCAGTTCGTGCCCCAGTTCGTCCTCTTCGCGCGACTTGGCCTCACGAACACGTACTGGCCGTGGATCCTGTGGGCACTCGGAGGCAGCCCGTTCGCGATATTCCTCTTCCGGCAGTTCTTCGCGAGCTTCCCTCGCGAGCTCGACGACGCCGCGGAGGTGGATGGCGCGGGTCCGCTCCGCATCTTCCTCCAGATCTATCTACCGAACGCGGGTCCGGCGATCGCGGCGACCGGGATCTTCATGTTCCTCTGGCCGTGGGGCGATTACCTCTATCCGTCGCTGCTCCTGCACCAGGAGAACACCACGCTCGCGGTCCGCATGGCGAGCGCGTACTCGGATCCACACGGCAACCCATTGCAGACCGTGACGATGGCCGGGGTCGTCCTCTACGTCCTGCCCCTGATCGTGCTCTTCGCCTTCGCGCAGCGCTTCATCATTCGAGGGATCGTCACGACGGGGATCAAGGGATGAAGATCACCGAGGTCCGTCCGCTCGTCCTTGGCGCCGCGTGGCGCAACCTCACGTTCGTCGTCGTGCGCACCGATGACGGCATCGAGGGTGTTGGCGAGGTGCGGATGATCAACCACACCAGCGCGCTCCTCGGATACCTCGACGAGGCCGTGCCGACGCACGTCATCGGTGCCGACCCCTTCGCGTTCGAGGCGCTCGCGCGTCGGATGATCCGCGACGATTACGCGCGCGCCGGGCAGATCGCGATGTCCGCGCTGGCCGTGATCGACATGGCCTGTTGGGACATCGTCGGGAAGGCGCTCGGCCTACCCGTCTATCAGCTTCTCGGTGGCCCGATCCGCGACCGGATCCCCACGTATGCGAACGGCTGGTACACGGTCGAGCGGACGCCCGCCGATATCCGGGACGCCGCACATGCCGTGCTCGCGAAGGGTTATCGCGCCGTGAAGCTCGACCCCTTTGGTACGGCGTGGCAGGAGCTTCCGCACGCGGAGCTTCGGCGCGCGATCGCGCTGGTGGAGGCGGCGCGTGAGGGTGTCGGTCCCGACGGCGAGGTCTTCGTCGAGATGCACGGCCGCTTCACTCCGGCTCAGGCGATCGCTATCGCCCGGGAGCTCGAGCCATACCGTCCGGGATGGATCGAGGAGCCGGTCCCGCCGGACAACATCCGCTCCCTCGCGAAAGTGGCGCGCCACGTGAACATCCCGGTCGCGACCGGCGAGCGCATCCACGTTCGGCATGAATTCCGTGAGCTCTTCGAGCTCCAGGCCGCGGACGTCATCCAGCCCGACCTGACGATGATGGGCGGGATCAGCGAGACGCGGAAGCTCGCGACCTGGGCCGAGTCGTACGACGTGATGCTCGCGCCGCACAACGTCGGCGGGCCGGTGTCGACGGCGGCTGCGCTCCACCTCGCGGCCGCGACCCCGAACTTCAAGATTCTTGAGCACTTCAACGATTTCGTCGATCCATTCGTGAGCGAAGCCGCGCGCGGTGTTCCCGCCGTCACCGATGGCGCTTTCCCGCTGCCTTCCGGGCCCGGTCTTGGCGTCACGCTCGACGAGGACGTGATCGCGGCGCACCCGCGCAAGCCAATCCACCTCAACCTCTTCGGAGACCGGTGGCACATGCGCGGCCGCGAGCGGGAGCGCGTGTGAGCCGTCCGCTTGAGGGGCGCCGCGCGCTCGTGACCGGGGCCGGGACCGGCATCGGCCAGGGCATCGCGCGCGAGCTCGCGCTCCAGGGCGCGTCGGTCGCGATCCACTACGCGCACAGCGGCGAGGGCGCGCGCGAAGTCTGCATGGAGATCACTTCCGCGGGCGGCCGCGCGATGGTCCTGCGCGGGGACCTAGCGCGGGTCGCTGACTGCCGGCGTGTGGTCGACGAGGCCGCGGCCGAGCTTGGTGGCCTTGACGTGCTCGTGAACAACTCCGGAGTGACGAAGTCAGGCGATCCTGTTGCCCTGACCGAACCCGAGTACGACGAGCTCTTCGACGTGAACGTGCGCGCGGCGTACTTCTGCGCGCAGCAGGCCACGCCCCACCTCGAGCGGCGCGGCGGCTCGATCGTCAGCGTGAGCTCGATCCATGGCGGCGCGGGCTCCCCCGGTCATGCCGCGTACGCGGCAACGAAGGGCGCGCTCAACGCATTCACGCGCGCGCTTGCCGTGGACCTCGCTCCAAAGAAGATCCGTGTGAACGCAGTCGCGCCCGGGCTCATCGAGACGCCGCGCTATTTCCTGATGCCCGGCTATTCGAGCGAGCGCACCGCCCGTCGCGTTCCCTGGGGGCGGATGGGGGCACCCGCCGACGTCGCCCGGGTCGTTGCGTTCCTCGTCTCACCAGCCGCCGACTACGTGACCGGGCAGCTTCTGTACGTCGATGGCGGGATCAACGCGCGGATGGGCATCGACCTCGACTGGTCCGGTGCGGAGCCTCGGCGATGACCGATCTGACGGCGCTCGCGGGGCGGTTCCCGCCGGGATTCCTCTTCGGTACAGCAACCGCCGCCTACCAGATCGAGGGCGGACACGACGCGGATGGGAAGGGCCCGTCGATCTGGGACACCTTCTGCCGCGTGCCCGGCGCGATCTCCACCGGCGAGACAGGCGACGTCGCGTGCGACCACTACCACCGCTGGCGCGAGGACACAGCACTTCTGCGCGAGCTCGGATGCAATGCGTATCGGCTCTCGATCAGCTGGCCCCGCGTCGTGCCTTCCGGATCGGGCGCGGTCAACGAGGCAGGGCTCGCCTTCTATGACCGGCTCATCGACGAGCTGCTCAGGAACGACATACGGCCATTCGTCACGCTCTACCACTGGGATCTGCCGCAGGCGCTTCAGGAGCGGGGTGGCTGGGCATCGGCAGACACCGTGACTGCCTTCGGCCGGTACGCGGACGCCGTCGCGCGACGCCTTGGCGACCGCGTCCACGACTGGATGACGCTAAACGAGCCCGAGGTCGTTGCGTTCGCAGGTCACTGGGTCGGCGTGCACGCGCCCGGAATCAAGGACTTCAAGACCGCGGTCGGCGTGAGTCACCACCTCCTGCTCGCGCATCAACGCCGCGGACGCGCTCCGCGCCGCGAACCGCGAAGCGCGAGTCGGCATCGCGCTGAACCTCTCGCCAGCCGATCCCGCGACCGACTCGCAGGCAGACGCCGAGGCGGCGACGCGCATGGACGGATACCTCAACCGCTGGTTCCTCGACCCGCTCTTCGGTCGCGGCTATCCGAAGGACATGCTTGAGCTCTACCGGCCCTACTTCGATCGCGGCGCCGAGCTCAGCGGGTATGACGGCGCGCTCGACTTTCTCGGCGTGAACTACTACGCGCGCCGCGTCGTCCGCGCTGGGGGCGGCCCGCTGCGCGCCGACCGCGTCGATCCTGAGGGCGCCGAGCGCACCGCTATCGGCTGGGAGGTGCATCCCGCTTCGTTCCGCAAGCTCCTCGGGAGGATCCACCGCGACTACGCGCCGGGGCACATGTTCGTCACCGAGAACGGCGCGGCGTATGACGACGAGGTCAGGGACGATCGCGTGGACGATCCGGCGCGCGTCGCGTTTCTCGCGCGCCACTTCGACGCGGCAGCCGAAGCGATCGCCGAAGGCGTTCCGCTCCGCGGCTATTTCATCTGGACGCTCATGGACAACTTCGAGTGGGCCCACGGTACGAGCAAGCGCTTCGGAATCGTGCACACCGACTATGCAACGCAGCGCCGGCGCGTGAAGACAAGCGGCGAATGGTATCGCCGGCTCATCGCGGCTCATCGCGGTGCGCGCGCAACAGCGGCGGCGAAATGACCCGGGCCGTCGCTAGCCCGACCGCGGCCCTACGCGGACTCGACCTCGCGCCCGGGACGATCGCCCTGTGGTGGCTGGGGCAGGCAGGTTTCGCGGTCCGCGCCGGGGGTCTTGTCCTTCTGCTCGATCCATTCCTCGCGCCGATGGCCGAGCGCGTCTCCGCGCCGGCATTCGATCCGGAGGATGCGGTCGGCGTCGACGTGGTGACCTGCTCGCATGAGCACTACGACCATCTGGACCTCGCGTCGTTGCCGGCAATCGCGCGCGCCTCGCCGGGTGCGCGCTTCGTCGTTCCCCGTCCACTGGTCGACGCCGTCGCCGCGGCCGGCGTGCCGCGGCAGCGTCTCGTCGGCGCGCAGCCCGACGAGCGCATCCGGCTCGACGGCGTCACGATCCATCCCCTGCCGGCACGCCACGGGGTTGGGATGGCCGATGCCTACACGTTCGGGCGCGAGCTCTCGGGCGGGCTCTATCGATATCTCGGATACGTTCTCGACGATGGCGTCGCGCGTGTTTATCACGCCGGCGACACCATCGTGTACGACGGGCAGGCCGAGCGCCTTCGCGCGCTCGGCGTAGATGTCGCACTCCTTCCGATCAATGGCCGCGATCACTTTCGCGAGGCTGCCGGTGTCGTCGGGAACATGGACCACCGCGAGGCGGCGCGGCTCGCCGACGATGCCGGTGTCGACGTGCTGGTTCCGATGCATTACGACACCTTCCCGCAGAACCTGGGATTTCCGGCCCACCTCGTCGACGTGGTGCGTCGCGAGCACCCCTCGGTGGCCGTTCTCATCCCTTCCCGCGACCGCCCGGTCTTATACGCGAGGGCCCGCAATGGCGCGTAGCCCGACGCGGCGGTTCCTCGCCTCCGTCGGACTCCCGGACCACGACCTCGGCGAGCTGCCCGGCTCGGCGAAGCGCTTTCCGGACGGCGCGCATTACCGAATTGAGATCCCGAGCACCGAAGGGCCACGCGTATTCGAGGCCGTGCTCGAAGAGGCCGACCGTCGCGGCGTCCCGGTCGTCCGCGTCTCGCAGGGAAGTGGCGTCTTCATGCACACCGATGAGGAGCTGGACGAGATGGCCCGTCTCGGGGCGTCCGCCGGCGTCGAGGTCAGCCTCTTCGCGCGGCCGAACGCCGGATGGGACACGTCGGCCATGTCGCGGGCGCCGGTTGGACCGCTCGTCGCGCCGACCGCGCGCGGGACTGAACAGCTCGTCGCGGTCCTCGACGACGTTCGCCGCGCGGCGGCGCATGGGATCCGCAGCGTACTCATCCAGGACCTCGGCGCGCTCTCGATGTTCGCGGCGATGCGCGCGGCGGGCGATCTCCCGGCGGAAATGCAGGCGAAAGTCTCGGTGATGCTGCCGGTCGCGAACCCCGCATCCGCGCGGGTCATCGCCGACCTGGGTGCAAACACGATCAACCTGCCAACCGATCTGACGCTGGGGCAGATCGCGGCGATCCGAGCCGCGATCGACCTACCGCTCGATATCTATGTCGAGTGCCCGGACAACCTCGGCGGGTTCGTGCGCTTCCACGAGATCGCCGACATCGTGCGCGTTGCGGCGCCCGTTTACTTGAAGTTCGGCCTACGCGGTACGACCGATCCGTACCCCGCCGGGATGCACGTGGAGTCGCAGCTCGTCGCATTCGCGCGCGAGCGTGTGCGTCGCGCTCGTCTCGCCGTCGATCTCCTGAGCCGCCTTGAGAACGACGAGCGTCCATCGGTTACCTCGACGCGGGCCGCTCCTGGCCTCGCCCTACCGCTCGTCGCGAGGGCGGTCATCTCCTAATTCGCCTTCGGCGTTCCGCGGAATAGTCACAACGAAGCGGCTCCCGCCGTCAGCCGGCGTCTCGACGTTGAGCGTTCCTCCGTGCAGCTCCACGATTTGCTTCGCGATGTGGAGTCCGAGCCCTACGCCTGGCACCCCACTCGAAGACGAGCGGTGGAAGGGTTCGAAGATGCGCGTCCGATCCGCGATCTCGATGCCGGGCCCGCGGTCGCGCACCGCGATCCGGATCGCATCGGGAGTGGAGCGGAGCTCGACGTCGACCGGCGTGTCTTTCGGGCTGTACTTCACTGCGTTATCGATGAGGTTGACGACCACCTCCTCGATACGCATGCCGTCGACATCCATGCGATAGCTTTCGGGAGGGTCGGGCGCCAGGACCGTGATCTGGCGAGCCGAGGTCTCGGAGATCATCAGCGCGACCGATTCGATCATCGGCGCGATGTCGATCGAACTCCGCTCGACCTGGAGCTGTCCGGACCGGATGCGCGAGATATCGAGCAGGCGATCGATGAGGACCTTCAGCCGGTCCGCTGCCTGGCGCACAAGTGTGAGGTCCCGAAGGACGATCGCGGGGTCGAGCTCATTTCGCGCGAGCCGGCGTTGGACGAGCTCAAGTCTCGCAAACATGGTCGTGAGAGGCGTACGGAGCTCGTGCGCGGCAACCGAGATGAATTCGTCTCGTATGCGAAGCGCTTCCTTTGTTTCGTACTGTTGCGCTGTGACGTCGCGCGCGATCGCGGAGGCTCCGACGATCTTCCCCGTTGCGACCTGGACCGGGGAGATGGTGACGGAGATATCGAGGACAACCCCGTCTTTCCGGACACGCTTGGTGAGGTAATGGTTGATGCGCTCGCCGCGAGCGATACGCGAGAGGATCGCCGGCAGCTCGTCGGCCCGGTCCGACGGGATGAGGATCGATATCGGCCGTCCCACGACCTCGTCTGGGGTGTATCCGTAGATGCGCTCGGCGCCCTTGTTCCAGCTGATGATCGTGCCGTCGAGCGTCTTGCCGATCACCGCGTCGTCGGTTGAGTCGACGATCGCCGCCAGGTACTCGGGCGCCCATCCACCAAGCAGCTTCATGTCGATCAACACTACGGCAGGCCACACGGCGATCAGCCGTGGCGATACTCGGTCGGCCGGTTACTTCGGCGAGGTCGCGGGCACTCGCTGGAGCGGCAGGGCCACCCGGAACACGCTGCCGCCGCCGCCACTCGACTCGAGCCGGATGTCTCCACCCATGCGCGTGACGATCTCGCGGCTGATGTACAAGCCGAGACCGACCCCGCCGTACGGCTTCGCCACGCTCGTTCGGAAGAACCGCTCGAAGATCTGACCGCGCTCTGACTCCGGAACCCCAAGGCCCTCGTCCCGAACGCGCACGAACGCCTCGTCCTTCTCGCGCCCGATCTCCACCGTGACCGCCCCGCCGTCGGGGCTGTACTTGACCGCGTTGCTCAGGAGATTCTCGAGCACCTCGACGAGCCGACGGGTGTCCCCGCGGACCGGCAGCGACCCGCCGCTCGAGATCACACGGATCGGGTGAACGTCGTCGCTGGGATAGTCCTCGACCGCGCGGCGGGAGACCTCGGCGAGATCGATGTCGGCCACGTCGAGCGCGAACTTGCCCACGTCGAGACGCGAGACGTCGAGAAGATCGTTGATGAGCGCGGTCAGCCCCTTGGTGCGCTGCCTCGCTTTGCGAAGCATCTCCTCGGTGTTGGACTTGTCGCCGCGCGAGATCTGCCGCAGCGCGAGATCGAGCTGCAGGAGGATCGCGGTCACCGGGGTCCGGATCTCGTGACTCGCCATGCTGAAGAACTCGGTTCGCTGACGCTCGAACGCGCGCAGCTGACTGATGTCCTGAAACACCGAGACTGCTGCAACGATCTCGCCATCGCGACGCACCGGCGCGGCGCTCACGAGGATGTTCAGATCCTCCCCGCGCGCAGCGTTGTGAATGAGCATCTCCTCGCCGTGCACGTCCTCGCCCTCGAGCGCGCGCCTGATCGGGAAGTCCCGGCTCTCGTACGGCGTCCCGTTCGGGTGGCGCGGGACGTAATCGCCTTGGGACGCGTCCTGATCCGCGGTGAATGGCCGGCCGAGAAGCGTGTCGGCGACGCGGTTTCGCGTGACCGGACCGTCGCGACGCATCACGACAACGCCCTCGGGAAGCTCGTTGAGGATGTGCTGGACCTCGTCGCGCTCTCCGGCGACGACCGCGGCGAGCTCTTCGACGCGCTGGCGTCCCTGGACGAGGTCCGTCACGTCCGCGGCGAAGTAGATGACGCCGTCGATCGCGCCTGACGCGTCGCGCGTCGCCACGATGGTGCTGTTGAAGTAGCCGTCGACGATCGCGCCCGTCGACAGGCGCGCGCGGGTCGGCGCTTCCCGAGAGACGCGCGGCTCGCCGGTCCGGTAGACCTGTTCGAAGATTGCGCGATGGGCGGGGTCGGGGTCGAGCTCGCTGTACGGACGGCCGATGACCTGCTTTTCCGTCAGTCCCATCTCCGAGAGCTGCGCCGGACTCACGATCGCGAAGCGAAGCTCCGGACCGAGGAGCATCCCGACGCGCGCGGGCGCGCTGCGCAGCGCTTCGTAGAGCCGGAAGCGCTCGGTCTCCGTTTCCGTGCGCGCGGCGTCGAGCGCGACGTATGAGCGCGCCACGCGACCGCCGAAGTACCAGGCGATCCCGAGGGCTGCGAGCAGTCCGACGACCGTGAGCAGAACGGCGGTGCGGGTCAGCCCAGCGGGGAGCGCGAACGCGGAGGTCGTTGGCTCGGAGAGGACGACGACCCACCCGGCCCGTGGTGCCGGCGCGAAGGCGATGAGATTCTCGCCGCCGGCCGGGTCGTTCGACAGGATCGCGCTCGAAACGCCGGCGAGGCCCTGTGTGACCTCGGGGAGCGCGTTTTGATCGGGGAGCGTGTCGGCGTCGCTCCCGGGCCCGATGAACTGATGCCCGAGCCGATCGATGACCCGCAGATCGATCGCGGTGCCGGGTACGACGTCGTTCAGCTGCTTCTCGATGTTCGCGAGGGAAAGCGCGCCGGAGAGCACGCCCTTCGTTCCGTCGTCGAAGGCGACCGGGACCGCGAGGACGATCGTCTTCGCCCGCAGCGTCCCGCGTGTGACGAGCACCGACCCAACGCCATCTTTGCCGGCGATCGCGGCTTGGAAGTAGTCGCGGTCAGCGATGTTCACGCTGTGCGCGGCCGTCGTGAGGCTCGAGAGGTTCCAACCGTCCGCGGCCGACAGGCCGATGGTCAGCCAGTTCGAGTCGTTCTGGATGATCGGGCGGAGGATGGTGTTGACGGTGGCGACGTCCGCGTCGCGGATCGAGCGGGTCTGGGTCAGGGCATGGAGGGTCGCGATGTTTCCGGTCACGAAGCCGTCGGCGGCGCCCGCCGCCGAGCGCACGAGTGCCAGCCGCCCGGCTTGGATACTCTCGCGCCCCGCCTGCGCCTGTTGGCCGATGATGGCGGTCTCTATGAGGACGAGAGGGAGGAACGCGAGGGCGATGACCGCGATGACGCGCAGGCGCTCTCGGGCGAGCGTCCGCGTGGGGGAAGGCACCACGTGACACTAAGGGCAGTTGCGCCGCTGCTGCACGGTCGGTTTGGACGCGTCCTGATTGAGCGTTGGCTACGCTCCCGCCCGTGAACTCCGTAACGGAGCTGCGCCAGAAGCGGCTGCACGACTGCCGCTTGAACGCGGATCGCAAGCTCGAGACGCTTGATGAGGCCGAGGCCTTTCTCGTCGACCGGGGTGTGCTGACCCTGACGCAGGATTCGGCGCTGCCGAGCCTCTTCGCGGCGACGCACGAGGAGCCGTACAAGCGCGGGTCGGCGGGGTTCGGATCGTGGCCGAAGACGAAGTGGCCATGGGGCGCCGAGCTCGCGCTCCGGCCCGGCGTGCATGCGCTCAAGGTGCATCGCGGGAAGGTGCTGCTCTGCCATCAGGCCGCGATGCGCGCGATCGATCCGCTCGCCCGCGCCGCCCTTATCGAAGCGGACAGCGCGGGCGACGACGGATCGCGTCTCCTTCGACACCTGAAGTCCGCGGGTCCGTCGAAGCTCGACGACGTGAAGGCCGAGCTTGGCCTCGAGGCGCCCGCGCTGCGCAAAGTGCGCGAGAAGCTCGAGACGGTCGGCGCGGTCGTGTCGCGCGATGTCCCGATCGACGACACGAAGGGCGGGCATCGCCACACGAGCGAGCTGGCGCGATGGGACCAGGTCTGGAACAAGCCCTGGAAGGCGAATCAGGAGCAGGCCCTCGCCGAGCTCGTCCTCATCGGCGTTCGCGCCGCGGTGCTCGCGCACCAGGACGAGGTGGGGAAGTGGTTCAGCTGGCCGGTCGAGTGGCCGCTCCT
>DATLPP010000064.1:0-6854 GCA_035535615.1 Candidatus Udaeobacter sp. | reverse complement strand
ATAACCGACGAGCAGGACGATGTAGATGATCGCGGGGGCGACGAGGACATAGCCGAAGAGCTTCTCCCCGTCGAGGACGTGGCCGATCCATGCTCCTGGGTTGCTGAGTCCGACCGACCGTCTTTGCGCGAGCTCGGCCATTCGCTCAAAAGGTTACCGGTTACACTCGATCGGCTTCCCGGTACATCTTCGGGGCGTAGCGCAGCTTGGTAGCGCGCAGCGTTCGGGACGCTGAGGTCGAGAGTTCAAGTCTCTCCGCCCCGACAAGACATCCCTGGATTCCCCGCTTGGTCGTCGTTACGCTCAACCGCGCGCGGGGCTGTAGCTCAGTGGATAGAGCGCGGCCGTCCTAAGGCCGGCGTCGGGAGTTCGATTCTCCCCAGCCCCTAGAAAACCACGCCAAAATCGGCGCCCGGCATGGGACACTTTCACGCGTGACCACTCCTCCCGCTCCGCGAAAACGGCGGATGGAGCACTCGCTCGTCCTCCTCGTTCCGGCGGTCCTCTTCGGTCTCCTCGTCACCCTTCAGTGGCGCACCCAGGCCGAACGGAGCGAGCTTTCCGTGCGGTACAACGCGCCGCTCATCGACGCGGCGAGCGCGCTCCAGAAGGAGCAGAACGAGCTGAAGACGCAGCTCGCGGAGCTTCGTGCGCGCCTCGATGAGATCCAGCGGAACGCCTCAAATCAGAGCGGCGCCGCGAAGGAGATCCAAACCCGGCTCGATGAGCTCAAAGCCAGCGCCGGCCTCACGCCGGAGAGCGGCGACGGCGTCGTCGTCCAGCTCGACGACGCGCGCAGCGTGAGCGTGTCGGCGCGCGACGTCGACAAGTCGATCTGCCACGCGACCGACCTCACCGACATCATCAACACCGCGTGGAAGGGCGGCGCGCAGGCGATCGCCGTGAACGACGAGCGGGTCGTCAACTCCTCGAGCGTGTATTGCGTGGGCTCGACGATCATGGTGAACGGGACCCTCATGTCCCCGCCCTTCAACATCGCGGCGATCGGATCGCAGAACGCATTGCTCGGCGCGTTCGACGATCCGAATCAGCTGCAGGACATCAAGCAGCGTCGTGACGTCCAGGGCCTCGGCTTCCGTGTGAGTCGCGCGAGCGCGGTCCACGTGCCCGCGTACAGCGGGGCTCTCAACGTCCGCTTCGCGGAGCCGCACTGATGCGCACGAACCGCGGCGCGATCTGGGCGTCGATCATCGCTCTGTTCCTCGGATTCTTGGCAGTGACACAGGTGCGCTCGCAGGACGTCTTCTCTCGGAGCCTCAATCTCGAGACGCCCTCATCGCTCACGACCCTCATCGCGAATCTCTCGGAGACGAACAACGAGCTCCGAAACGAAATCTTCGATGTGCGTCGCGATGTCGCCGATGCGCAAGACTCGGTCTCGAGCGGTAGGGGCACGCTCACCGAAGCCGAGCGGCAGGTCGCGCAGCTGCGCGTGTTCAGCGCGCAGAGTGCGGTCGCCGGCCCGGGTATCGCGGTCCGAATCGATGGCGGGTTCGACGAGCGCGCGCTCTCGGACCTCGTCAATGAGCTGCGCAACGCCGGCGCAGAGGCGATCGCGGTGAACGACATGCGTGTCGGTCCGAAAAGCTACTTCACGGGGACCGCGGACCACGCGATCGCAGTCGATGGCCGGCCGCTTCGCGGACCGTGGATGGTCCGCGCGATCGGTTCGCCCGATGTCGTGTACGTCGCGATGACACGGACCGGCGGGATCATCGGTCAGTTCGAGCTCATCTATCGGTCGACCCATTTCGCGGTCACCAAAGAGACCGCTTTGGACCTTCCAGCGCAGGTCGTCGCGGTCAGATGAGCCCGAGCGCCGACTAGACTTCGCGGCCATGACGCAGACGCGCGCGAAGGGCCCGGTGCCGTTCTACCTCGATGACATCGTTGTTTTGCGAAAGCAGCATCCCTGCGGCGGAGACAGCTGGCGCGTCGTACGACTCGGTGCCGATATCGGTCTTCGCTGTGGCACCTGCGCGCGGCGCGTCCTCGTGTCGCGGCGCGATCTCGAGAAGGACATGAAGCGGTTCGCCGAGCGCGGGCCGCTTGCCCCGGTCGACTAAGAGCGCGTGATCGAGACCGGCATGGGCGCCGCCGACCGCGGCCTCCTGCGGAACCGTGCGTTCCTCGCGATCTGGGGTGCGCAGATCCTGTCCCAGGTCGCCTCCAACGCGGTGACAAGCGCTCTGATCATTCTCGTCGCCGAGATCACGCACTCGAACACGTCGTCGTCGGTTCTCATCCTGCTGGCGGTCCTTCCGGCGATCCTGTTCGGCATTGCCGGCGGGGTCATCGTCGACCGGACCGATCGCCGTCTCGTCCTCATCATCACGAACGCTCTCCGCGCGGCGGCCGTCGTGCCGTTGCTCCTCTTTGGCACGAGCCTCACCGTCGTTTACGTGGTGAACTTCCTCGTCGCGACCGTGACGATCTTCTTCGTGCCGGCGGAGGCGGCGCTCCTGCCGAAGATCGTCGGAAAGCGCTACCTGATGGTGGCGAACTCGCTGTTCACGTTCACGTTCAACGGCGCCTTTCTCGTCGGATTCATCATCCTCGCGCCGATCATCGTGAGCCTGTTCGGCTACGAGATTCTGTGGGTGGTGATTACGTTCATGTTCGCCGCGGCGTCGATCATGTGTGTGACGCTGCCGAAGGCGCCTCCGGCCACTGAACACCTCTCGCGCCGAGTCGCCGAGATGGCCGTCGCGCAGACCGCCACCGGTATCACGGAGGCATTCCACTACCTGCGTCAGGCTCCGATCGTCACGTGGTCGCTGATCTACATCGCTCTGACCTACACGCTGGTCGCGGTCGCAGGGGCGCTGGCTCCGGGATTCGTACGCGAGGTCCTGCGGGTAGGTGAGCGGAACGTGGTGATCATCGTGGGACCAGCCGGCGTCGGTGTGATCGCGGGACTGGGGTTGATCAATGCGCTCGGGCGGCGTTGGCCGCGGCCAAATGCGATCGGCACGGGTCTGATCGTCGCCGGGTCAGCCCTCCTGTTCCTCGCCGCAGCTCGGCCACTGACAGACTTCTTCTCGCGCGCCGGCTCGCCCGGCCTGGGCGCCGCCTTTCCAGTCTTTGTGGCGGTCGTCGCCGCCACGGCGTTCGTCTTCGGCGTCTCCTACGCGTTGATCACGGTGCCCTCGATGACGCTCCTCCAGGAGGAGCTGCCGGACGAGATACGCGGCCGCGTCTTCGGGTTCCTCAACATGCTCGTCTCGATCTTCAGCCTCGTGCCGCTCGTCGTCGTCGGTCCGATCGCCGACCTCTGGGGAGTCGCCCCAGTCTTCGTCGGTTTCGCGACCATCGTCGCAATCGTGTGGATCGGCGGCAAATCGACACGCGACCTCCGCAGACAGAAAGCTAAACTCGTTAGCGAGTGACCTCGTCTCGCGCGACCTTCTTCCATTACCTCCGCAGCCACCGGCTTCAGCTCCTGGTGGGCGTGTGCCTCGCTGCGGGCAGCTCGCTCGCCGCGGTCGTCCCGCCGCGATTCATCGGCGAGATCATCGACTCGCTCCAGAGTCCCGCGGCGAAATTCGACGACGTCCTCCATCTAGCCCTGCTCATCGTGCTCTTCGCGGCGCTCGAAGCCGTTCTCCGTGCGGGTGCGCGCTACGTGATGCTCGACGCCTCGCGGAAGGCTGAGTACAGCATGCGCAACGATCTGTTCGCGCATCTGCAGCGCATGCACCTCGCGTATTTCCAGCACCAGCGGATCGGCGACCTCATGGCGCGCATGACCAACGATCTCACCTGGGTCCGCCAGATGATGGGTCCGGGGATCATGCAGGGGTCCTTCACGATCATGGTGTTCACGTTCTCAGTGCTCTCGATGATCTCCGTTTCGCTGAAGCTCACGGTCATCGCGTTGATCCTGATGCCGCTCGCCTCGCTGACCTTCTGGTACATCGGACGGACCGTGCACCTGCGCTTCGAGCGACTCCAGGCGCAGTTCGGCGACATGTCCACGAAGGCGCAGGAGAACTTCTCCGGGATACGCGTGGTGAAGGCGTTCTCTCAGGAAGATGCTGAGACGAAGGACTTCGCCAAGGTGAACCATGAGTACTTCGGTCGAGCGGTCGCGCTCAGCGCGATGCAGGGCCTCATCTGGCCGTCGATCAGCTTCATCCTCGGGATCGCCGTTCTCTCGGTCCTGTACGTGGGTGGCCAGGACGCGATCCGGGGCGAGCTCTCCATCGGTGCGCTCGTGCAGTTCGTCGCGTACCTCTATCTCCTGCAGATGCCGATGATCAACATCGGCTGGATCTCGAACATGTTCCAAGCCGGCTGGGCGTCGCTCGGGCGGCTCCAGGAGCTCTTCAACGCCGTGCCAAAGATCATCGACCCGATCGACCCTGTCACGGCGCCGATCAAGGGCGAGGTCGAGTTCCGGGGTGTCAGCTTCGCGTACGGCCAGACCATCGAGCTGCACGACGTCTCATTCAAGGTGCCCGCCGGCGGGTCACTGGCGATCGTCGGCCCGACGGGCTCCGGCAAGTCCACCGTCGTGAACCTGATCCCGCGCCTCTTTGATGTGCAGCAGGGCGAGGTCCTCATCGACGGCATCGACATCAGGCGGCGGCCTCTCGAGCAGCTCCGCCGCGCCGTCGGCTACGTGCCGCAGGAGACCTTCCTCTTCTCCGTCCCGCTGCGCGAGAACGTCGGCTTTGGCCTGGATGAGAAGCTCACCGATTCGCAGCTCGACTGGGCCGGAGACGTCTCGCAGCTGAACAAGGACATCGAGGACTTCCCGGCGCGGTACGACACGATGATCGGCGAACGCGGCGTCACCCTCTCCGGGGGGCAGAAGCAGCGTGCCGCCATCGCGCGCGCCGTGGCCAAGGATCCGCGGATCCTCATCCTCGACGACGCCCTCTCGGCGGTGGATACCTACACCGAGGCTGAGATACTTCGCCGCCTCCGCGGCGTCATGCGCGAGCGAACGAGCATCGTCGTCGCGCACCGCATCTCCACGGTCAAGGACGCCGACGAGATTCTCGTACTCGACGACGGGCGCATCGTCGAGCGCGGATCTCATCGCGAGCTTCTCGAGCACGGCGGTCTATACGCGCAGATGTACCGGCGCCAGCTCCTCGAAGAGGAGCTCGAGGTCGACGAGGAGCGCGAGGAGCACACCAAGCGCGTGAAAGCACAGACCGAAGAGACTCCGCAGCTCGGGATGCGACCCCGACTCGGCGGGATCGGCGGCGAGCCGTGATGCACGGCGGCGGCGGAAGCGGGCGGGGATCGTTCGACGAGGACGAGATCCTGGGCAAGGCGTACGACGCGCGGCTCATGCGCCGCCTGCTGGGATACCTCCGCCCGTATCGAGGCCTCGTCATCATCGCCCTCCTCATCATCCTGGGCATCTCGGTCACCGAAGCCGCACCGCCGGTGATCGCGAAGTTCATCGTGGACAACGCCATCGCGCCCGCGGTGAACGGCCAGATCGGGATCGACGAGGGACTGGCCCGCCTCGCTCCGCTCGGCTTCGCGTACATCGCCGTCCTCGTGGTGAGCTCGGGCCTTCGGTACGGACAGACGATGCTCGCAAGCTACGTCGGGCAGAAGGCCATGTACGACCTGCGTGTGCAGCTGTTCGCGCACCTGCAGGGGTTATCGCTCACGTTCTTCGACCGGAATCCGGTTGGACGGTTGATGACGCGGATCACCAACGACATCGACGCGCTGACTGACATGGTCACGCAGGGAGTGGTCGCGATCTTCGGGGACATCGTCGTGATCGGGGTGATCGCGGTCGTGCTCCTGGTGCTCGACTTCCGTCTCGCGCTCGTCACCTTCGCCGCGCTGCCACTGCTCATCTGGCTGACGATGTACTTCCGCCGGATCATGCGCGATTCGTTCCGCTCGATCCGCATCCGCCTCGCCCGGATCAACGCGTATCTGAACGAGAACCTTTCCGGTATGGCGATCGTGCAGCTCTTCACGCGCGAGCGCGCGTCTTTCAAGCAGTTCGACGATCTGAACACCGACCTGCTGAACGCCAACCGCGGTCAGATCCGTGCGATGTCGATGTTCTTCCCCGCGGTCGGTTTCACGCGGGCCGCGACGAGCGCGGCGCTCTTCGTCGCCGGTGGCTTCTGGATCCTCAAGGGCGAGATGACGATCGGAACGCTTCTCGCGTTCTGGCAGCTCGTCGACCGATTCTTCCAGCCCATCGGCGACCTTGCAGAGAAGTACAACATCATGCAGGCCGCGATGGCGTCATCGGAACGTGTGTTCCGTCTTCTCGACACGAAGGCGACGATCGTCGACCCGCCACACCCTCGGGAGCTCACGCACGTGCGCGGCGAGATCACGTTCGAGAACGTGAGCTTCGCGTACAACGAAGGCGATTGGGTCCTCCGGGATGTGAACTTCAAGATCTCCGCCGCCGAGAGCGTCGCGATCGTCGGAGCGACCGGGGCGGGGAAGACGTCGATCATCAGCCTCATCTCGCGCTTCTACGACGTCCAGAAGGGGCGCATCCTGCTCGACGGCGTCGACCTTCGCGATCTTCTGCAGCAGGACGTGCGGAAGCACGTCGGCGTGGTGCTGCAGGACCCCTTCATCTTCGCGGGGACCGTCGCGTCGAACATCCGGTTGAACAACGACGCCATCAACGATGACCAGGTTCGCGCCGCGGCGACGTTCGTGAACGCTGACAAGTTCATCGAGCGGCTGCCTCAGGGTTACGACACCGTCGTCACCGAGCGAGGGTCGACACTCTCTGTCGGGCAGAAGCAGCTTCTCGCGTTCGCGCGCGCGATCGCGTTCAACCCCGAGATCCTGCTGGTGCTCGACGAGGCGACGAGCTCCGTGGA